>JACPQK010000032.1 GCA_016190535.1 Chloroflexota bacterium
ACGGACAACCGTAATCGCGCTGTCTCAGAGGTTCGCCATAACCTCGAGAGGGGAGGGGGCCGCCTGGGGGAGGCTGGCAGCGTCTCCTGGGTGTTCGACTCCCGGGGGGTGTTGACCCTGCGGGCCACGCCTGAGCAGGCGGAGGACTGGGCCCTCCTGGCCATAGATGCGGGTGCGGAGGACGTGCGCCTGGAGGACGCCACTCTGGAGGTCTACACGCGTCCCGAGGATTTAGAGCGCGTGCGCCGCGCCCTGGAGGGGCGCAACCTGACCGTGTCCTCCGCTGAGCTCTCCCGCGTGCCCAAGTCCACGGTGCCCCTGGACGAGGAGACGGCCCTGCGAGCCTTTCGCCTCCTGGAGCGCCTGGAGGAGTTGGACGACGTGCAGCGGGTGCACACCAACGCCGAGTTCCCCACCACCACCCTGGAGGCCCTGCGGGCAGCCAGTTGACTATGCCCCGGGTCTTAGGCATCGACCCTGGGACCGTGGCCATGGGCTACGGGGTGGTGGAGGTGGCGAGCGATGTGAGCAGCGTTCTGGCCTCTGGTGTGTTTGCCGCCCCTGAGAAATTTCCGCTCCCGCAGCGTTTGCACCTCCTCTACCAGCAGCTCCAGGAGGCTATTACCCGCTATCAGCCTACGGAGCTGGCAGTGGAGGAGCCTTTTACGGCCAAGAACCCCCGCTCGGCGCTGGCCGTAGGCCAGGCCCTGGCCCTGGCCCTGTTGGCCGCTGCCGACCATGACCTCCCGGTGCATACCTATCCCCCTGCCCGGGTGAAGCAGGCGGTGACCAACTACGGGCGCAGCACCAAGGACCAGGTGAGGGCGATGGTCTGCCTCCGTCTAGGGGCCGCCAGCGATCTGCCGGAGCATGCTGCCGACGCTCTGGCCATCGCCCTCTGCCATCTCCAGGAGCGGCGGCTGGCAGCCCGCCTTGCCGGAGAGTGGCCGGCCAGCCCGGCGACACTGAGGGCAACGCCATGATTGCCGGGCTAAAGGGCCGCCTGGAGGCCGTCGGTGGCGATGGCGTCGTCCTCCAAGTGGGGGGGTTCAGCCTGCGGGTACAGGTGCCTGCCCCCACCCTCTCGGTTCTGGGCCCTGCGGGCAGCGAGGTCCGCCTACACATTCACCTCTACCTGAGGGAGGAGGTTGTGGCCCTCTACGGCTTCGCCACCCAGGAGGAGCTGGCGGTCTTCGAGCGGCTGCTCACCGTGCCCCGGATGGGTCCCCGGCTGGCCCTGGCCCTGCTCTCCTCCCTGGGTGCTGGTGGGCTGGTGGCCGCCGTGACTGCGGGGGATATAGACAGGCTGGCCCAGGTGCCCGGTATCGGCAAGAAGACGGCTAGCCACCTGGTGCTGGAGCTCAAGGGCAAGCTGGACTCCCTGGCGGTGGCCGCGGTATCCCCGGGGGCTGCCAATGCCGAGGTAGTGAGTGCCCTGGCCAGCCTGGGCTACACTCTTGCCGAGGCCCGCCAGGCCGTGCAGGACCTGCCCCCGAGTGGCCCTGTGGAGGAGAGGTTGCGCCAGGCCCTCCAGCGCCTCTCCCGGGCATAACCAAGCCTGTATTGGGCGAGGGATAGAGTGGTGATTCAGGAAGGTGAGGGAACCCCCGTGGTTCCCTCTGGGGGTTCGGGGGTATCCCCCGAACCCCTTTATGCCCCCTTCTCCTGCAGAGCTTGCCCTGAGCCTGGCGAAGGGAAGGGGGCCAGAAGGATGGTCGAAATGTTTAGCGTAGGCGAGGCAATCAAGGAGAGGCGGAGCATCCGCCGTTTCAAGCCCGATGCGGTGTCACCCGAACACATCGGGGAGATGCTGGAGGCGGCCCGCCTGGCCCCCTCCGGCGGCAACCGACAGCCCTGGCGCTTCCTGGTGGTCACCGACCCGGCGGAGAAGGCCTTCATCATGCAGACCTGCCGTGGCCAGCGCTTCATCGCCGAGGCCCCGGTGGTCTTCGTATGTGCCGCCGACCTCACCGCCTACTCCAAGTTCGCTGAGCGCCGCCGCTACGAGGAGTTCATCGAGTACGGCGTCTTTGAGACCTTCTCCGGGGAGGTCCGCGACCGGGCCTCCTGGGAGCGGCGGCTCCAGGAGGCGGAGCCGGACCTGAAGGCTTTTCTCACCAGCGCTCTGGCCAACACCTACATCGCCATCGAACACCTGGTGCTCACCGCCACGGCCCTGGGCCTGGGGACCTGCTGGGTGCAGGCGCAGTATGCCACGGAGCCTTTCCAGAAGCGCTTTGGCTGGCCGGAGCACATTATCTCTGCCGCGGTCATCCCCTGCGGCTACCCGGCGCACCGGCCGTCGCTGCGCCCCCGCCTGGACCTGGAGGAACTGCTGCTGCGGCCCTTGCCGAACGTGTCTGGCCGCCCCTGAAGGGCTAACTGCGTACTGCTATAATTGGCCCATCCTTAACCGGAGGAGGAGAAAGATGGAACCGGAGGCGCAGGCCTACCTGGATTCGCTGCAGTCCTTATTCGACCAGACCAAGCAGGCGCTGGAGGGCCTGCCCCCCCAGGCTATTAACTGGAAGCCCCTGGCTAAGGACACCAACTCTCCGGCGGTGCTGGTGGCCCACATGTGCGGTTCCGCCGGCCAGCTAGTCTACCAGGTCCTTACCGGCAAGGACGCTGGCCGCCAGCGGGAGGCGGAGTTCGTGGCCACCGCCCGGTCCGCCTCGGACCTCCTGACCCTAATCAATAAGGCGGAGGCCCAAGCCAAGGAAGGCCTGGCGGCGGCCACCTCCCGCACCCTGGGGGAGTCGGTTGCCTTCCCTGGCCGGGACCCGCTGTCCAGGCGGGGCTGGTTGCAGCGCAGCATCGTACACCTGGGTACGCATGTGGGCCACCTCCAGCTTACTCGCCAGCTCTGGGACACCCAGAAGAAGTAGGTGGGGTGAGGCCCGGCTCGCCGGCCTTGACTGCTTCAGGCCGCGGAGAGCATTTCCTCCCCTGAAGAGCTACCTTTTAAGCTCATCTAGCAGGTGGGGGTGGCCAGGGGGCTATGCCCCCTGGCCGGGGGTCTGGGGGTATCCCCCAGATTTAAAAATTCCCCCCAAGAGTGGGGGAGCAAGGGGGTTGAAAAGGTTTCTAAACGACCGCGAGTATGCCTTCTTGTAGGGCAGCGGCCTTCGAGTATAATTGATCTATCATTTTTGAGGGAGGAGACCGATGCTACCGGAAACTCAGGGCTATATCGATTCCTTAAAAAACCAGTGGGACCAGGCCAGGGATGCCGTGAAGGGGCTGCCCTCCCAGGCCCTGAACTGGAAGCCCCTGCCCCAGGACACCAACTCCCCGGCGGTGCTGGTGTCCCACATGTGTGGCTCCACGTGCCTGCTTATCGGGCAGAAGCTCGCCGGGGTAGACCTCGCCAGCCAGCGGCAGGCGGACTTTTCAGCCACCGCCCGCTCTACCTCTGAGCTCCTGGCCCAGATTGATAAGGCCGAGGCCCAGTGCAAGCAGGCCCTGGAGAGCGCTACTGCCAGCTCCCTGGAGCAGCCCTTCGCCCTGCCGGGCCGGGACCCCATGCCCAGCCGGGCCTGGGTGCAGCGCGCCATCGGCCATCTGGGGAACCACGTGGGACATCTCCAGCTCACCTGCCAGCTCTGCGCCACCCAGAAAAAGTAACCGAAGTCCCCTGGGCAACTATCTGCGGCGGGGTATAGCCTCCAGGCGGGCGATGTAGTCCGAGGGCAGGCCGCGGGCCAGGGCGCCGCGCAGGATGCGCTCCAGGTATATTCGGCTGGGCAGGAAGCGCCCGGTGCGGTGGGCGAAGTAGGTGACTGCCTGGTAGCGGACGCCGTCCTCGGCCACCACCTCCACCTCGGCGCGGCGGTAGGCGTAGGGCACCTCCTCCCACCTGTCCAGGGCGCGCAGGCCCTCCTCGTCCACCTCGTAGAGAGCGCCCCAGACGGCATCGTCTGGCGACTCCACCATGTCGGCGGAGCCGCCCTTGCGCGGGGTGGAATAGCGGGTGAAGGCGAGGGTGTAGCCGTGGGCGCAGGCGGGGCGCAGGAAGGTTGCCCCCGGACAGCGCCGCCGCATCTGCACCGGGTCCATGTTGGAGGCGTAGGCAAAGTAGAGAGGCATAACAAGCTGGATTTCAACGCTGTTGTTCACACGTCTAGCACCAAATGAAGTGCATCAATTCACGGCGCTTTCCAAAACACGATTTTTCCCCTGACAACATCTCCTTAGAACATGGTTCTGCCACAGCCAAACTCTTGAGAAGAAGTCATAGGAGCATTAGCAGACGAATGACCACAGCGATATCTTTTATTTCCCTGAGGCGATTCCTCAAGAACCGCCAAAGGCTGACCCTCTTACCTGTAGGCGGCTCAGCAGGGAAATTGACATAGATTGTGCCTCGATTGTTAGGAGCATAGACGGTACCTTTGCCCAGATTGGGTGGCGCATCTAAGGAACGTGCAGGAAACCCTTCTCGATGAGTTGGTGTAGCATTGCGTGCCCTTCGCCGTTTGGGGCTAGGCGATTTGCGGTTTAGGCTGAGCATTATTCCGGCCAAATGAGACTGCACCAACTGTTGCACAGCAGCAGCGATGTTCACTTTGGCGGTGTTGAAAGGGTGGTACGCGTCGGCGGTAACGATAAATCCAGGGGCGACAGGTATGCCAGCCCGTAGCATTTCGCCCAGGTTGGCACCCTTGCCCCCCACAAACGATGCCTCCTCTTTACCTACCTCGTGAAACCACATTACATCTTTGGACGCCATTGAGCACCCCCTTCGCCGGAATGCTGTAGAGAAACGGCACCATAACCAAAGGGCTATGGGGCTGCCATCATTATACGGGGTGTGCCTGAAGCTTTCCAGCCAGTGTGGAAGCCTAGCGGATAGTCGTTGGCCTTGAATTCGACAACTATTCAGACCACGCTTTGCTAAGCGGCAAGTTTGTCGCGTGGCGCATCTGCATAGGGTACATCCCAACCCCCGAAATGGCCCACTCGATGTCCTGGTAATCCTCACAGGCGTGCGCACCCGGTAGAAAATGGCCCTAACCTCGAACTGAGATGCCCAGCAGGCATGCACTCACTGGGTTGTCGTGTCCTGTGGCCAGCAAAGGAGGCTTTCAGCAGGTCCTCGGCGGTGGCTGAGGAGCGCACGGCAACTGGCGCGCACATTGTTGTCACTTCTTGTCAGTCCTTCGCTCTTGCCTGTAGCTCATACAGCTTCGCGATCATATTACAGCACCTCGGCTGCAAAATGGCATATATATGTTAGCTAATCCGCTAGCCCCGCCCTTATGGTCATCGAGTAAAATAATATGCCTCATGGTGGTCGAGACCTTCACCATCACCTTAATCCTCTACCCTCAAGGGAGAGGATTAAGGCAATCCCTTCCCCCTCGATGGGGGAAGTTTAGAGC
>JACPQK010000035.1 GCA_016190535.1 Chloroflexota bacterium
ATCTGGGGTTATCTCCATGTCCTGGGAGATCTCAGCGCTGGTAGGTTCCCGGCCGTACTCCTGCACCAGGCGGCGGCTCACCCGGAGGAGCTTGTTGATGGTCTCCACCATGTGGACCGGGATGCGGATGGTGCGCGCCTGATCGGCGATGGCCCTGGTGATGGCCTGCCGGATCCACCAGGTGGCATAGGTGCTGAACTTGTAGCCCTTGCGGTAGTCGAACTTCTCCACGGCTCGGATCAGGCCCACGTTGCCTTCCTGGATGAGGTCGAGGAGGGACATGCCGCGCCCGATGTACTTCTTGGCCACGCTGACTACCAGGCGCAGGTTGGCCTCGGTGAGGGCAGAGGCCGATTGACGGCCCACTTCGATAACCTGCTGCCAGTGGGTATCCAGGGCATCCCGCTGCATCTCCAGGGACTGCTTGAGGGCTTCCTCGTCCACTTGGGGCCAATCGGGACAGCCGGCCAGTGCCGTGATGACCTCTTCCGGCAACACCCGGCTGAAGACGGAGAGGTGAACAATCTGCTCCTCCGCCTGGGCAGCGGAGACCCCCAGGCGCTCTGAGAGCTCATTGACCAGGTCGGGGTTCATGTCCCCATCTATAGCGGCCCGCAAGTTTGGACTGGTAAGGTGGCTGGCCAGGTCCCCCGGCTGGGTCAAGCCGAGCTTAGCCTCAATGGCAGCCAGGGCAGGGGCCAGGGGCTTCAGGCGCTGGAGCAGGGCCAAGGCCAGGTCCACGCTGCTGGCAGGCCGCCCGTGGTCCTGGAAAAGGGCATCCTGCACCTGCTCCAGGTGCCGCCCCACCTCCATGGCGGAGGCGAGCTTCTTCTCCTGTTGTGCCGTGAGCAGGCTGACCCGGCCGATTTCCCGCAGGTACATGCGCACCGGGTCATCGATAACCTCCCTCTCCGGGGCGACCGGCAGGGTTTCCTCATGCCCCACAGTGAGCACGGATGACCTCACGGCCCTCTTCTTCTCCAGGCTGGTCAAGGCGCTCTTCTCGAGGGCAACTTCCCCATGAGCACCGGCGGGGGGGAGGTCCTCCAGGACTGGCTCAATATCCAGCTCGGGCACCTCGGTCTTTCCGTCGTCCTCAAAGCTCGATGACTTCCGACCGGCTATTTCTGTCTGGGATAGAGATGGCTTATCAACCATGACTGGCATCAACCCCTTTTCGGTTATCCTCCTTTGCGTGTTGAGAGAATATCTGGCGTAGCTGCATGTTCACCGGCAGGGTCCTGGACTCCAGCTCTGCCCAGGGCACCTCTGCCTCCTCCTCCAGCCAGGCAGCCTCCTCCATCTTCATGTCCCTGAGCCGCCTTTCTCGCAGCCTTCTCGCTGCCTGGGCCAGGCTGGCATCCCTCTCTCTGGGACTCATCGAGGGTGACTCCAGGCCCTGGAGGGCTCTCAGTTGGATGGCCAGGTGCTCGCTGGTGGCGATGTCCTGGCTGGAGCAGAGGCCTTGCTGCCAGAGCCTGAAGACCTCCCTGTTCTCAGTACAGGAGAAGTCCTCGGGCTCCAGTCCCGCCGCCACTGTTCGAAGCTCCGGGTATCGCAATAGTAGACTCAGGCAGAACTCCTCCAGTCTCTGTTTCTGCGGGACAATCTCGGGAACCCTGACCTCGCCTGGGCGCTTTGGGGCCCGGGGCCGGGGTAAGGCAGAGCGCAGTGTGGTCTCGGGGACGGCCACCAGGCGGGCCAGCCGTTGAAGGTAATGCCCCTGCAAGACGGGATCAGAAAGCTCGGAAATAATAGGCAACAGCTTCTCGGCTGCTCCCTGCCGGCCAGAGAGCTGGGTGAGGTCCATTTTGTTTGTCGTCGCCGTGAATATATATTCTACCACAGTCTGGCTGGTATTGACCAGGGTTGCCCAGGCATCTCCCCCTTCCGCCAGCACCTCGTCCGGGTCCTTTCCCCGGGGTAGCGAGGCCACGCGCACCTCCCCGTGGTAGGTAGTCTGATAGCGGATGCCGCTGCTGGTGGGCACGGGGACGATGGCCTTGCCCAGGGCCTGGCCCACGGTGACGATGGCGCGCAGGGTAGCCTCGTCCCCAGCGGCATCCGCATCCAGGGCCAGCACCAGGTTACGGGTAAGCTTGCGGAGGATGGCTATCTGTCTCTCGGTCAGAGAGGTGCCCATAGAGGCAACCACGTTGGAGAAGCCCCGCTGATGGGCCATGAGCACGTCGAAATAGCCCTCCACGATAACCGCCTGATTGGCCGACTTGACGGTGGCCGCCGCCCGGTCGATGCCGTAGAGCACTGCGCCCTTGTCGAAGACCGCGGTCTGGGGCGTATTCAGGTACTTGGGGGTAGAGTCGTCCAGGGCCCGGCCCCCGAAACCTGCCACTCGCCCCTGCGGGGTGCAGATGGGGAAGAGGAGGCGGCCCCGGAAGAGGTCATAGCTGCCGCCGCCCTGCCGGGGCACCGCCAGCCCTGCTGCCACCATATCCTCTGGTGGGAAGCCCTCTGGCTGGAGGTGCTCCCGCAGGGCCTGCCAGGCCTCCAGGCTGTAGCCCAACTGGAAACGGCTAACGGTCTCGGGGGAAATGCCCCGGCCCTGGAGATAGCTCCTGGCCCGCTCCGCCGCCGGGGAGCGGAGCAGGAGGTCATGGTAGTACTGGGCGGCGGCCTCATTGAGGCGATAGAGGTGCTCCGTTTTCTTCTGGGCCTGGGCCTCCTCCTTGGATGGGACCAGGGTAACTCCGGCCCGTTGGGCCAGGCGGCGGAGCGCCTCACCGAACTCCAGCCTCTCCGCCTTCATGAGGAAGGAAAAGACATCCCCCCCCGTGGAGCAGGCGCCGAAGCAGTGCCAGGTCTGCCGCTCCGGGGCGACTATGAAGGAGGGGGTACGCTCGCTGTGGAAGGGGCAGCAGGCCTTGAAGTGGCGGCCCGCCTTCTGAAGGGGGACGTACTGGGAGACCACTTCCACGATATCCAGGCGCTGGCGCACCTCGTCGGCGACGCCCATTTGCTAACCTCCGATAGACTTAGCCAGGCCCAGGGCGAAATTGTCCGTCATCCCGGCGATGTAGTCAACCACTCGGCGCTCCAGGGGGCCCTCTGTCCGCAACCGGTACTCCTCGGGGAGTTGCCCCTGGCTGCTGGTATAGTAGGCATAGAGGTGGTCAATGGCCTGCCGGGCAAGCTGGGCTTCCGGCGTGGCAGCGCTGTAGCCGTATACTCTCTCCGTCAGAAAGGCCTGGAGCTCGTTGGCGGCGGCCATGACGGAAGGGGACATGGCGATCTCCGGTGGGGCACCGGGCACCTCCCCCGATGCCGGCCAGGAGTTGGCCACTACATCCCAGACCAGGGCATTGATGCGCTCCCCTGGTGTGGAGCCCAGAGATTGGGCCGCCTGGGGCAGTTCCTCTTCCTTCACCAGGCCCGCCCGAAGGGCATCGCCCAGGTCGTGGTTGATATAGGCGATGGTATCCGCCACCTTGACCACCTGGGCCTCCAGGGTCTCCGGTGCCGGCCACTCCAGGAGGCCGGACAGGCCCTTGGAGTGTTGCCGGAGGCCCTGGCGCACCTCGTAGGTCAGGTTCAGGCCGTATCCTTCCCGCTCCAGGCAGTCCACCACCCGCAGGCTCTGCTCGCTGTGATGAAAGCCGCCGGGGAAGAGCCGGCCCAGGACCTCTTCTCCGATGTGGCCAAAGGGGGGATGGCCCAGGTCATGGCCCAGGGCGATGGCCTCTGCCAGGTCCTCGTTCAGGTTCAGGGCCCGGGCGATGGAGCGGGCGATCTGAGTCACCTCCAGGGTGTGGGTGAGCCGGGTCACGTAGTGGTCCCCGGCGGGGGCGATGAATACCTGGGTCTTGTGCTTGAGGCGGCGGAAGGCCTTGGCGTGGATGATGCGGTCCCGGTCCCGCTGGAAGCAGGTGCGCATGGGGTCGGGCAGCTCGGGGCGGAGCCTGCCCCGGGAACGGGTGCTGCGGACGGCGTAGGGGGAGAGGGCCTCCTCCCTTTCCTCCAGGCGGTGGCGGATGATGTGCCCAGCCAGCAGGCCAGCAGGGGGAGACGGCTTCACAGCCACCGACTCCGTAGGGGTTGGGGAAACGGGCCATGCCAGGAGGCGGGGAAGGGCCTACGCATGGCACAATGATAGCGCAGTGCTACTGGAGGTGCTAGGCGCAGGAGGTCGTTTTCTATTGCCCCCGGCTGAAGCCGGGGGCTCAAAGCCCCGCCCTTCAGGGCGGAGTCCAGCAGCCCCCTTTCTACAGGACTCGCGTGGGCCCCTTGACAGGGAAGCCACCTGTGTTCATACTTTGGTATGAACCTGGTAGG
>JACPQK010000001.1 GCA_016190535.1 Chloroflexota bacterium
GGTCCGCCCAGCACACGTGAAAAGCCACACAGGCCAGGACCTGGTCGCCGTTGCGGATAACGAAATAGTCCCGGATATTCTCGTAGATCTCGCTCAGCGGCCGGCCCAACATCTCCCCTCGGTCTGCGAAGGAGTTCACCAGAGCGTGAATCTGGGGCGCGTCCTGGATACGGGCCTTCCGAACCTTCATGCGAGTGGCTGGCATCATGGCTGAGGGGCCAGGAGTGTGGGCTTCGTCTTTAGGCGCTCGTAGGCCATGCCCAGGACAAAGGCGCACATCACGCCGTCCTCGCCCTCCTCGTCTGCGGCCATTGTCAAGTGCAAGAGCAGTTTGTCAACGGCCCTGATGTCCTCAGGCGACGGCCTGGCCCCCTCAGTCGCCTCACGTACCAGACTCTCCAGCACAGCCTTCTGCTCTGGAGTCAAGGGCTGGAGGGAAGCCCGGGCTATCTCGTCGTACACGTCCAGCAGTTGGACTATTTCTCGACCCAGGTCCGTGGTCCTCTTTTTCTTCGCACCGGTCCTCCTGCCCGACCTGTCGCTCAGTGCCTCAAGGAATCTGGACAACGGTTCAGCCATAGCAACTCCTTCGCTCCTGCCCGCTTAGCCGCCGGGGCAGCGTTCCGTAGAAGTAGGCGGGTGGCCGCGCCCGCAGAAAACGAGCGGAATAGGGGCTAATGCGCACCCGCACCCGCTCCTCGTTCTGGAGAGTTATGTCGAGCTGGCCATCGATGCTCACCAGCACCTGGTGGTCGCTCCTCACCGTCATATCCACCACGGCTGTGGAGGGCAGGACAATACCGTGAGGCAAACTGAGATGGGGGGCCACCGGCTGGAGCAGCATGTCCCGGGACTGGGGGTAGAGAATAGGCCCACCCGCCGCCAGGGCATAGCCCGTGCTACCGGTGGCGGTGGCCAGGATGACTCCATCCGCCTTGTAGGTGGTTAGAGGCTCTCCATCCACCGCCACATCCACATAGATGACCCGCGAGACGGTGCCCCGGCCCACCGCCGCTTCGTTCAGGGCATGGAAGGTGGGCAACTCCTCACCTGTGCGGCCCCGGCTAGATAGCTCCACCAGGAGCATGGCCCGCTCTTCCACGTGGGCATTGCCCGCCAGGAAATCAGGGAGCTTGTCCAGGGCCTCCTGCGCCGTAAGCTCCGCCATGAAACCCAGTTTGCCCAGGTTGATGCCCACAATAGGCACCGACCAGGGCACCACCGCCCGGGCCGAACGGAGGATAGTCCCGTCTCCCCCCACACTGATGATGAGGCTGGTCCCTGGAAGCTGGGCCCTGACCTTGCCCTCCTCGCCCACCGCGCACACCCAGAACTCCCCCCCGGAGAGCTCTCGGGCCAGCCGCTGGGCCATCTCTCCCGCCTCAGGGAGATGGCCCTTGTAGAGGATGCCTACCTTTTTCATATGTTATCGCTAGCATGATAACACTAGTGGCAGGGGGAAAGAAATCATGGCGGCCTCCTCAATCCGGGTATTCCTACCCCCGGCTGATGGTCATCAACAAAACACACCGCCTTTACGCAGGCTGGGGCTTCACCCTCATCCTTTCGCCTTGCTCAGGGCAAGCTCTATCCTTCCCCCATCGAGGGGGAAGGCACCTTCTCTCCTCTCCCTTGAGGGGAGAGGACTAAGGTGAGGGTGAAGGTCTCGCCCACCATGAGGCATATTATTTACTCGATGACCATAAGCCGTGGGCATGGTAAACATCGTGCTAAGCCCC
Source organism: Chloroflexota bacterium (assembly GCA_016190535.1). The sequence continues at coordinate 1,740 of JACPQK010000001.1, forward strand.
AGGCTTCAGCCTGGGGTATCAAATACGACCTGCCCTCCGTCTCTATCAAGAGCCCACGGTTTTGGGACCTGGGGGTCAGGATAGCACCCGGTAGGGTGCTAGGGGATGAAGACTCGGGCAGCCGTCTCGGCCAGCCGCAGCAAGGGGGCAGGGAGCAGGCCCAGCACCAGCACCCCCACCGCCGAGAGCAGCAGCGCCGCCCGCACCGGGGCCGGGCTGAGAATCCCCTCTGGGGAGGGGGCCACATCCAGGTACATCACCTTCACTACCCGCAGGTAGTAGTAGGCGGAGATAACGCTATTGATCAGCCCCAGCATCACCAGCCACACCAGGTCCTGTCGAACAGCGGCATTGAAGATGTAGACCTTGGCCCAGAAGCCGCCGGTGGGGGGTATGCCGATGAGGGATACCAGGGCGAAGGCCAGCACCAGGGCCAGCACCGGTGCCCGGCGTGCCATCCCTGCGTAGTCCTGGATCAGGTCGCTGCCCACCCGGCTGGATATGGCCACTATAGTGAAGAAGGCTGCCAGGTTGGCCAGAGAATAGGCTGCCAGGAAGAAAAGCAGGCCGCTCCGGCCCAGGGCAGACACTGTGGCCAGACCCACCATGATATAGCCCACGTGGGCAATGGTCGAGTAGCCCAGCATGCGCCGGATGTTGCTCTGGGCAATGGCCGCCAGGTTGCCCACGGTCATGGAGAAGGCGGCCAGTACCGCGAAGACGCCGCTCCAGTCCGGGCTGTAGTTGCCGAAGGCCTCGTAGAACACCCGGAGCACCACGGCGAATCCGGCGGCCTTGCTGGCAGCGGAAACAAAGGCCACCACCGGTATCGGCGCCCCCTCGAAGACGTCAGGGAGCCACATCTGGAAGGGCACCGTGGCTATCTTGAAGCCAAAGCCCGCTGTCATCAGAACCAGGCCTACCAGCAGGGCCGGGCTATCGAAGAGCCGTATAGGGGCCAAACGGGCCAGGATATCCGACAAATATGTGGTCCCGGTGAGGCCAAAGACCAGGGCAATGCCGTAGAGAAGGAGGGCCGAGCTTATGGCGCCAAACACCAAGTATTTCAGGCCAGCCTCACTGGAGCGGGCGTCCCGCAGGTAGCCCGCGAGGGCGTAGAGGGAGAGACTGGTAAGCTCCAGGGAGACGTAGATGGTGATAAGCTCCCGGCTGGAGGCCAGCAGGGACATGCCCATGGTGGCGAAGAGCACCAGGCCACAGAACTCCCCCAGGGGGCGTCCCCGCCGCTGCAAGTACTCCCCAGAGGAGAGCAGCACCAGGGCAGCGATCCCCAGCAACAAGAGCTTGATAAAAACGCTGAGCTCGTCCACCACCAGGATGTCCCGGAAGGAGGTAGCCCGCTGACCCCACAGGGCCAGGGAAAAGCCAGCGGGTATGAGCAGCCCCACCACACTGAGGCCCAGTACCCAGCCTCTCCGCTGCACTATCAGGTCCAGCAGGACCACGGCCACGGCCAGAGCGGCCAGGCTTATCTCGGGGGAGAGCAAGAAGAAGTCCACGCTACTGCCTCAAAACTTCCCGGCTATAGCCTCAATGCCTCGGCTGAACACATCGGACAGCACCGAGGGATAGATGCCAACGGCCATGATGGCCGCCATCAGGGCCGCCAGGGGCACCATCTCGATAGGTCTCGCATCCTCGACTTGGGCAAAACGTTCCTGTGCAGGGCCGAAGAAGGAGCGCTGGAGCATCCACAGCATATAGCCCGCGGTAAGGACGATGCCAAAGGCCCCCAGGATGGCTGCCGCCCGCCACACCGGGAAAGCCCCCAGGAATACCGTCAGCTCGGCCACAAAGCCGCTCATGCTGGGCAGCCCCA
>JACPQK010000037.1 GCA_016190535.1 Chloroflexota bacterium
ACCCCGGGCTGAACCGTAATCCGTGGATTCTTGCTACGTGCCAGGATGGGCACAAAGGGGGCCCAAAAATCACCTCGCGGGTTGTAATTGATGCCCGAAGCTGATGGTCATCAAGTAAATAATATGCCGCATGGTGGGCGAGACCTTCACCCTCACCTTAGCCCTCTCCCCTCAAGGGAGGAGGAGAGAGGGCAATCCCTTCCCCCTCGATGGGGGAAGGTTAGAGCTTGCCCTGAGCAAGGCGAAGGGATGAGGGTGAACCCCAGCATGCATAAAGGCGGTGTGTTTTGTTGATGACCATAATCCGTGGGTTAGGAATCAATCCACAGATTATGGCTGAAGCCGGGGGCTTCGTAGCCCATGCTTTAGGATGCTTATAGACAGTCTCTTGCCCCCTACTGGCCTCCCTGTGTGATAAACTGTTATACAGTTAGGCCTGGCTGAGAGGCCAGCCACCTGGGGTGTAGGCTCCATAGAGCGCATGAGAAGCCACATGCCCATTGAGCATCCCGTCTCCGCCGGCGGCGTAGTCTACCGCCGTCAGGGTGACGAGCTTCAGGTAGTCATTTGCTGGAACCGAGAACGAGACACTTGGGGGCTACCAAAAGGGACCCCGAACCCCGGGGAGAGTGTGGAGGAATGCGCCCTCCGAGAGGTGCGGGAGGAGACGGGCCTTGAGACCAATATTGTGGGCAAGGTGGGTAGCATCCGCTACTGGTTCTCCTCGGGAGGCACTCGCTACCACAAGACGGTACACCACTTCCTCATGGAGCCCGTGGGTGGCTCCCTGGATCAGCACGATCCCGAGTTCGACCTGGTCCAATGGACACCGGTGGGGGAAGCACTGCGTAACCTGACTTATAAGAACGAGGTGGGCATGGTAGCCCAGGCGATCCGCCTCATTCAGGGAGAGCAGACACCCCGGCCCACCCGAGCCAAGAGGAGGGGCCGGTGAGAGTCCTGGGAGGCAAGGTGGTGCTGCGAGAGAAGCGCCCGCAAGATGCCTCCCAGGACTACCTGTGGCGTGGGGATGAGGAGCTCTCCCGGCTGGACGCCTGCGTCCCCCTCCGGCTCCCCTTTGCAGACTATTACGCCTTCTACTACCAGGAGCTCCACTTTCCGGACTCCAGCCGCTGTCGCTTCGCCATCGAGACCCTGGAAGGGGAACATATCGGCAACTGCACCTACTACGACATCGACCGACGGCGGCGGCAGTGTCAGGTAGGCATCATGATCGGCGATCGCGCCTACTGGAACCGGGGCTACGGCACCGATGCCTTGACCACCCTGGTGGAGCATATCTTCCGCACTACAGATTTCCAGCGCGTCTACCTGGAGACCTTGGAGTGGAACATAAGGGCACAGCGCAGCTTCCACAAGGTGGGGTTCGTCCCCTGTGGCTATGGCCACCGCCCCCCCTACACCTTCGTAGTGATGGAGACCTCCCGGGAGGAATGGCAGGCCCGAAGCAGGTTCGCCTCCCTGAAAACAGCCGCCTCCACCCCTGAGGCACTGCCCAGTACGCCGACCCATGGCCCCCGATGAGCTTCTGACCCCCCCCACTTCCCCGCCGTCCGCCCCCGGGCGCAGCAGGGGCGAGGTGCTGTTGGGTTGGATAGCGCGCTTCCCTCTCTTCTATAAGGTCCTCATCGCCAACACCCTTCTGGTGATAATCGGTGTGATTGTGGGGAGCTGGCTTACCGCCAGCCACGTGTCCACATCGGCGGAGCACCGTGTCCACTGGGAGTTCATGGCGTGGTTCGGGTCCCTGGCGGTCACGGTAACATTGATATTGAACTACGTCCTGCTGCGGGCAGCCCTCCAGCCCATAGGTGCCCTTCAGAGCCTGGCGGCCGCCCTGCACCAGGGGCGACTGGAGGCCAGGGCCCCCAGGACCTTCTTCGGGGACCGCGATATGGACCGGCTGATACTGGCGGTCAATCAGGTGCTCGACGAGATTGGGGGCTACCGGGAACAGCTCCGACGGCTCTCTAGCCGGGTGACTGCCCAACTGGAGATCGAGCGCAAGAACCTGGCCCGGGAGCTCCACGATGAGACCGCTCAGGCCCTGGCCACCTTGCTGGTCATGCAGCGGATGATCTACCGGGAGGCTGCCACAGAGCAGCAGCGCCAGGCCCTCCAGGAGCTAAGGGAACTCACCTCCCTCACCCTGGAGGGAGTGCGGCGGATGAGCGTGGGGCTACGCCCTTCCATACTGGATGAAACGGGCCTGGCCAGCGCCCTTCGCTGGTATGTGGAGGAGTTCTGTGGAGACACCCTTCCCCCGGTCAAGCTGGACCTGGAGGAACTGGGCCGGTTGACCCCGGAGACGGAGCTGGCTATATACCGCATTGCGCAGGAGGCCCTGAGCAACGTGATGCGCCATGCCTCAGCCTCCACGGTGTCCCTCGGCCTCCAGCAACAGGGGGACTGGGTCACCCTCGCCGTGGTTGACGACGGCGTGGGCTTTGCCCCCGCCTCTCCACCGCAGCAGAACAAGCGGGAACCCCTGGGCCTGTTTACCATGAGGGAGCGGGCGGAGTTGGTAGGAGGGCACCTGGAGGTCCTCTCCCGGCCAGGAGAGGGCACCACGGTGCGGGCCCGTCTCCCGGCCAGCTACGCCACAGCTAGTCAGGAGCTGCCCCTTGAATGAGAAGATCCGGGTACTCCTGGTAGACGATCACGCCGTGCTCCGGGCGGGGCTGCGGGCCTTGCTCAACTCCGAGCCGGACATTGAGGTGGTGGGGGAGGCGGGGAGTGGAGAGGAGGCCCTGGACATGGCCCGCCAGCTCTTGCCCGACATCGTGGTCACCGATATTGTGATGCCGGGGATGGACGGCCTGGAGGCCTCCCGCCGGATTACCTCAGAGCTGGCCCACTGCCGGGTGCTCATCCTCACCATGTACAAGCAGGCCCACTACCTGCTGAAGGCCCTCAAGGTAGGGGCCTCGGGGTACGTGCTGAAGAGCGATCTGGATACCGAGCTGGTGGAGGCCATCCGCACGGTAAGCCGGGGCGACGCCTTCGTCTATTCCTCCGATACCCGCGCCTTCTTCCGGGCCTACCTGGAGCGGGGAGGTGACCTCAAGGACCCGGGGGGCCTGAGCGAGATGGAGGGCCGGGTGCTCAAGCTTACGGCCCAGGGCTACAGCAACCGGCAGATTGGGGAGATGCTCTCCATCAGCCCCCGTACCGTGGATACCTACCGGGCCCGCATCATGAACAAGCTGGGCCTGGCCAGCCGCGCCGAGCTACACGGCTGGGCCCTCCAGCACGGCCTGCTCCAGACCTGAGCCTCCGCACCTAGCATCCCCAACTGACCTTGTAGTGCAATACACTACAACTCTCTGCGCACATTACCTGACCGCAGGCATCTATCTTTAGAGGTATTTGTTAGGGTGTCGGAACGTGCAGATGTTGATCATAGTGGACATCCTTTCCTGTAGGATAGATGGCCGGCCGGGCCAGCTTGCTGGCGACCGATGCCACTATGTCAGAGGGGGAGTGCTATAGCATGCCTGTCACTGGGAGCCAGGCACAGCGCCCCGAGGTAAAGATACTCCTGGCGGACGATAGCACCCTGCTGCGCTCCGCCCTGGCCAACCTGCTCAACACAGAGGGAGGCCTGCGCGTGGTAGCTCAAGCTGCCAACGGGGAGGAGGCAGTGGAGCGGGCGCTGGAGACCTCCCCCGATCTGGTGATTATGGATGTGCGGATGCCGGTGTGCGACGGCATAGAGGCCACCCGCCGGATAAAGGGGTGTCTGTCCGGCACCCGGATAATCATGCTCACTGTCTCGGACGAGGACGGGGACCTTTTTGAGGCCCTTAAAGCCGGGGCCGAGGGCTACTTGCTGAAGAATGTGGATACTGAGGAACTGGTGACCACCATATGACGCCTGGTAGCGGGGGACGTGGCCTTCTCGCCGGCCATTGCCAGCCGCATACTTAAGGAGTTCGTGCGCCAGTTGAAGGCGTATCCCCCCCAGAGCCAAATCGGCGTCAGCCTCACCACCCGAGAGGAAGAGGTCCTCCGCCTGGTGAGCCAGGGCTATACTAATCAGGAGGTCGCCAGTTCCCTGCACCTTACTCAGGGTACGGTGAAGGGGTACCTCCACACCATCCTGGAGAAGCTGCACGTCCGCAACCGGACGGAAGCTGCCTCCTGGTTCCGGCAAGGCTACCTCTCCCGTTAGGCGCAGCGGCGGGGGCTACC
>JACPQK010000038.1 GCA_016190535.1 Chloroflexota bacterium
GGGAACACGTTCAGCGCATTGATGGCGGGGGCGCTCTTCTCCAGGCAAGAGGTGGCCAGGCTGAACATGCCCTTCAGCAGAGCGCCGTCGCAGCTAGCCACTACCATCGAAGTCCCCGCCTGCATTTGCTCCCTCAAGAGGCCCGCTAGGCAACTGTAACTTCGCACGGCTCGGAGCTAACGGAGAGGACCTTGCTGGCCATTAGCCCCATTCCGTCAGGTCCGGCTCCCCGGGCGCTGTGGCAGATGTGGCAAAGGGGTACCCAACCACTAGATAATTCTCAGACCAGGACAATAAAGGCCAACCCCCCATCTAAACAGAGCCCTGCTGGCCGCCCCCCTGCGTTATCCGGGGTAGGTGTGGCTCTCCCCTGCCTGCCTTTGCCCGCAACAGTTGCTAGCCTTGTCGAAAAGCTTCTGATATGGTATGCTACCGCCGTAGATTTTTCAAGGATGGTGGACCCTCTTGGCTGCATGTCAAATCTGCAAGAAAGCTGTTAGCTTCGGGAAGAACGTGAGCCACTCCAAGAGACGCACCGCGCGGGTGTGGCTGCCCAACGTGCATCGCCGTACCCTCGCTATCGATGGCGTCCCCCAGCGGGTCTACGTATGCACCCGCTGCCTGAGAACGAAACGGAAGGTGGCATAGGCCCCCTAAGGCTCTCCTTGCGGTAACTCATATCTAAGCAGCACCATGCTTGGAGATTTCCCCTACGCTAGCGGGCGACCTCAACGCTGTCCCGGAGCCGGGCCAGGGCTTGAGCAACACTCTCCCCAGGATGGAACACGGCGCTCCCCGCCACCAGCACCCGCGCCCCTTTACTGACTACGGCAGGCGCTAACTCAGCATTGATTCCCCCATCCACCTCCAGCTCGGTAGCGAGACCCCGCTCGTCCAATAGTCGGCGCAGCCGGGCTATCTTATCCAGGGTGGCGGGGATAAAGCTCTGCCCCCCGAAGCCCGGGTTCACGCTCATGAGGAGCACCAGGTCGGCCTCGGCCAGCACCTCCTCCACCAGAGACAGGGGAGAGGCTGGGTTGAGGGCTACCCCCACCTTTGCCCCCAGCGCCCTTATGGCCTGGAGACTACGGTGCAGGTGAAGGCAGGCCTCTGCGTGGACGGTGATGATGGTGGAACCGGCCTTGGCGAAGACCTCCAGGTAGCGGTCAGGCTCCGCGATCATCAGGTGTACGTCCAGGGGCAGGTGGGTCCAGGGGCGGAGGGCGGCTACCACGGGCGGTCCTACCGTCAGGTTGGGCACGAAGTGCCCGTCCATGACGTCGATGTGGATGTAGTCGGCCCCCGCCTGGGTAGCCTGGGCCACGGCCTCCCCCAGCCGACTGAAATCAGCCGAAAGGACTGAGGGAGCCAGCTTAATAGCGCTCATAGCGGCCAGGTAACGGGGTCAAGGGAGTGGAGCAGACGGCGGAAAGCCGCCTGATACGTTGCCTCGTCCTGCCATCGGGAGAAGTCCAGGACGTTCCTGGCCAGCACGTCGGCTTTTCGGCCGTGTTGCCATTCCTGGAGGACGAAGCCGTCCAGCCTTAGGGGGATGAGCACCTCCTCGTCCAGAGGTCGTGTCTCAATGCCTTGTCGCTTGGCCTCCTCCCGGCGCCGCATGCTCTCCGCCTTGAGTTCTGCCTCCATCTCCAGGGCCCGCTCGATCTCCAGGGGCACTCCCTCCCCCTCCAGAGATTCCCGGGAGCAAATGGCTACCACCTTGTCCCCGTTCTGAATCGCCCTCTCGAAATCGGCCCATTTTGGCCTGGCGGGCAGGATATCCTCGTCGTATCTCCAACAAGGGACACCCTTGTCCTCAAGGTCCTTTTGCAGCCGGGCGGTGAACCGCTCATCGGCGGAGGTATGGCTTATGAAGCAGCGCAGGGGCCTTCTCCCGTCCGCTGCCAGGCGCAACAGGGTCTCCACGACATCCGGGGAAAGGCCAGCGCCGGCCAGGAAAGTCCTGGGGATAATGGCCCCCGACTGGAGCAGGGTGGACGCATCGATGCTGCTGGGCCCCAAATGGACCACGGACTCCAGGCCCCGGCACTGGCGCAGGTCGGAGTTGGCAAATACCGTATTCATGCACCGGGCGTGGGATAGGTTGGCGCCGGCCAACTCGGCCCTGGTCAGGTGGGCACCGCTGAGGTCTGCCCAGAGGAGGTTGGCCCGCCCAAGACGGGCACCTGAGAGGTCCGCCCAGAGGAGCCGGGCGCCGAAGAGGTCCACCCCGGTGAGGTCCGCCCCCAGGAGAGAGGCCCCACTGAGGTCGGCGGAGCTGAGGTCAGCAGCCCTGAGGTCCACCCCGGTGAGACAGGCGCCACTGAGGTTCGCTCCCCGGAGATTGGCCCCCAGTAGCAGTGCCTCGAACAGGTTGGCCCGGCTCAGGTCAGCGGTGGAGAGGTTCGAGCGGGTGAGGTCCGTGCCGCTGAGGTCGGCCCCCCGCAGGTCGGCCCCGAAGAAGTCCGCGCCAGTGAGGTTAGCGCCGCTGAAATCGGCCCTGGTCACCCGGGCACGGATGAAGCCGGCCTCCACCAACTGGCCTCCCGAGAGGTCTGCCCGGGAGAGGTCCCCCCGGGAAAGGTCCGCCCGGGAAAGGTCGAGGACCTCCCCGGGGTGCTGTTTCCGCCACCGGCTCAGGGCCTCGGCCCCTTGCCTTACCAGACGGACATGTTCCTCATTGGCCATGGCTGCCCTCCTCCGGCCTACCTTCCCTCGCTATGATACTGTTTACGCTCTACCAGAGCCGGTTGTCAAGCCTTGGGAAGGAGGCCGTTTACTATTGCCCCTGGCTTATGGCCATCAGCAGATTGGTTGACATTTTGCGGACTCCCCCTCCTTCGGCACGCCTTTGGGCTGAGGCCCTCAAGGCCGAAGGCTCGGGACGGCGTCTGTCTCCCCCTTTTAGGCTTAAGATGGGAAGGAGAGGAATAAGAGTTTAGGGGGACACCCCCAGCAGGCTCGCCCGCAGCCACGATGGATTTCTGGTCTGGAGGGCAGACTGGTTGCTGCGTATCCCTTCGTGGGTCTGGGCTGCGCCTAGCCCCCTCACTTTAGCTCTCTTCCGTCAGGCCACCGA
>JACPQK010000040.1 GCA_016190535.1 Chloroflexota bacterium
CCACGGGCTCCACCCCCATCCGCAATGGCTTCCAGGGCTACACCCGCGCCCCTATCCCGGGGTGGCAGCAGAGGAATGTCACCGTGGTGGAGGACATACTACAGGGCAAAGTAGCAGTGGGACAGCGGGTGGTCATCTATGATACTACCTCCCACATTAAAGGGCCGGGGATTGCCGAGTACCTGGCCGAACTGGGTAAGCAGGTGGAGCTCATTGTCCGGACGGGCGTTAGCCTGGGGGCTCCCCAGGCAGCCACCTTCCTGGCGACAGTAGTGGGCCGACTGGCCCGCAGCGGGGTGAAGCTTACCATCAACACGGAGATGGCAAAGATCCTGGAGGGGGCAGTGGTCGTGGTCGACAAGACCACTGGCCGAGAGAGGACCATTGAAGGGGTGGATACCATAGTGCTCTCCACCGGGAACCAGTCTAACGCCAGCCTGTATTTTGCTCTGAAGGGCAAGGTCAAGGAGCTCCATAGAATTGGCGACTGCGTGGCCCCCAACCGTGCCCCGCGGGCCATCCACCAGGGCTACTACGCGGGTAGAATGTTGTAGCCACCACTAAGAGGACATGGAAGGGGCGCCTGGTTTCGGCGGCCTCCCCTGTCCCTTGAGGAGGGGAAAATGATAAGAGGCATCCAACACTGTGGCATCGCGGTAAGCAACCTGGACGAGACCGTCCGCTTTTTCCGGGACATCCTGGGCCTGCAGGCTGCACCCATCCGGGAAGTGAAGAGCCGCCGCATCGAGCAGCTCATGAAGAGGCCTGGTGCCAGCACCCGGCTCTGCTTCCTGTCCACCCCTGATGGCGGCAACATAGAGTTCACTGAGCGCGTCCTGCCTGCAGGTGACAAGGTAGATATGTCGCTATCTAGCGTGGGCGTGGCGCACCTGGCCTTTGAGGTGGACGACATTCAGAAGATGTACCGCGAGCTGACGGCCAAGAAGATCGAGTTCAATCAGCCGCCCTACCGCATCGAGACGGGCCCTTTCCAGGGCTGGGGCGTATGCTTCCTCAAGGGGCCCGATGGCATGACCGTGGAGCTTATGGAGGCGGCAAAAGCCTAGGGCCTTAGCAGGTCGTTCAGGAACACCCCTGGCTGAAGCCGGCGGCATCGAAGCCCCGCCGTCTAGGGCGGGGGTTATTGGGCCCTTTTTCAGAGATCACGTCTCCTTGGTGGGAGCATTGACAGCGGGTCAACGCCTGATTTCCGAGAGGAGCAGCTCTCGTCCCCGGCTGCGCTCCAGGGCCAGGCGGTAGACATGCTCCGCCATGGCTATGTCCTCGATAGCCAGGCCCTGGGACTCGAAGAGAGTGATGTCGGTGTCGCTCTGCCGGCCGGGGCACCGCCCGGAGGCCACCTCCCGTAGCTCGCGCACCTGCTCCCAGCGCAGGGCACCCCGCTCCACAGCCCAGACCAGTTCTCCGCACTCCATTTTGGCGGCCTCCAGGTCGTCGGCCACGATGAGGGCGCATCGCTTGAGGGTTGTTTCGTCCAGCTCTCGGCGCATCCAGTGGTTACTGCCCGCGGCGTTGATGTGCGTCCCGGGGGACAGCCAGTCCCCCTGGAACACCGGCTCCCGGCTGGTGGTGATGGTGATGATGATGTGGCTCGCCCGCACGCATTCCTCGGCCGTGTCCACCGCGCGGACGGGTATTCCCAGAGCGTCAGTCATATTCTGGGCAAAGGCGGACCTCCTCTCGGCCGTCCGGCTGTAGGCCTTCACCTCCCGCACCGGGCGTACCGCGCATACCGCCTCCAACTGGGCCTTTGCCTGGTAGCCCGTGCCGATGACGCCTACCACCCAGGCATCGGCCCGGGCCAGGTACTGAGTAGCCACCCCGGTGGCCGCTCCCGTGCGCACCGTGGCCAGGTGCTGGGATTCCATAATGGCCAATAGCTCGGCGCTTTCCGTGCTGTAAAGGTTGACCAGGAACCTGGAATTTGGTCCGGTGCTGTAGACCTTGAACCCCATGACACCCAGGGCCGCATCGGCCGCGGCCATGTAGTGGAGGTAGGTCCTACCGGTCCGGATGCGCTGCCGGGGGTGGTTGGTGGCCTGGCCCTTGCCCCAGCGCTGGAAGGCTGCCTCCACCGCTCGCAGGCCATCAGCCATGGTAAGGAGCTCTCTGACATCGGCCTCGGTAAGGAAGAGGGCCATTGGTCACCTCCCAGTCTTATAATGGGGCAGTGTAGCACACCCCCCGACCGGGGTCTAAATGTGGTCCAACGCGTATCTGCTAAGTAGACCCGGCGCCGTTAGCCCAAGTATAATCTTACCAGTGGGAGGTATCGTCTGAAGATCAATGTTCGCCTCTTTGCCCTCCAGAGGGAGCAGCTAGGTTGGAGCGAGCGAGCCGTGGATATGGCCGAAGGCACCACCATAGCAAGCCTGATGGACGCCCTAGCCCAAGACTACCCTGCCATAGCCGAGGCGGCACCCCATCTCCTGGTGGCCGTTAACGGCGAGTACGCGGAGCCGGGCACAGTGCTCCACCCCGGAGATGAGGTGGCCCTCATCCCTCCTGTAAGCGGCGGGGGATCTCCTTGAGTCGAGGCATGGTCGAAGTTAGCCACAAGCCCCTGGACCCTCAGCTCCTTATGGAGAGAACGGCGCGCAGCCGGGACGGCGCTGTGGTCACCTTCGTAGGCCTGGTCCGCGACCACTCCGAGGGCCGCCGGGTCCGTTATCTGGAGTATGAGGCCTACAAGGAGATGGCCGAGGCCAAGCTGAGACAGATCGTGGACGAGGTCAGGGAGCGCTGGGACCTGGAGGATGTGTCCATTGTCCACCGTCTGGGCCGCCTCCAGGTGGGTGAGGCCAGCCTGGTAATAGTCGTGGCCTCTCCCCACCGCAGGCCCGCCTTCGAGGCCTGCGCCTATGCTGTGGACCGCATCAAAGAGGTCGTCCCCATCTGGAAGAAGGAGGTCTGGGAGGATGGGGAGCGCTGGGTAGGACACGAAGACTGATCCATTGAGCCACAAGTAGGCCATACGGTATATGAACAAGGTCTTTTCCACCCCTGACGAAGCCCTCTTCGACATCTCTGAGGGGGCCACCATTATGTTTGGCGGCTTCGCCGAGGTGGGCCTGCCCCGCGCCCTCATCGAGGCCCTGGCCCGCCGGGGCACCAGAAATATCACCACCATCGCCAACGAGTGCGGGGTAGGCTTTCAGAAGGGCACCAACCTCTCCCTGCTGGTAGAACGGGGCCAGGTACGCCGTATGATCGCCTCCTACCCGGTGGCCGCCTCGGCGCAGACCATGTCGCCCTTTGAGCGCCTCTACAGAGAAGGGAAGATCGAGCTGGAGCTGGTGCCCCAGGGCACCCTGGCTGAGCGCATCCGCTGCGGGGGCGCGGGCATCGCTGCCTTCTACACCCCCACGGGAATGGGCACTTTTGTGGCCCAGGGGAAGGAGGTGCGGGAGTTCTCCGGGCGGTCCTACCTGCTGGAGCGGGCCCTGAAGGCGGACTTCTCCTTTGTTCACGCCTACAAAGGGGACACCCTGGGCAACCTTGTCTATAGACGGACCGCCCGCAACTTCAGCCCCATCATGGCCATGGCGGCGAGGGTGACTATCGCCGAGGTGGAGGAGATCGTCCCCGCCGGTGCCCTCGACCCCGAGGCCGTTGTCACCCCGGGCATCTTCGTCCACCGCCTGGTGCAGGTGGGTGGGCCAGGGCGATAGCCCGCGGAGGACGTTCCTCCCAGGACCGGCGCTTCGGCTCGCGCAGCTTCACCGGACGGGGGAAAAAGCCGTCGCCCCGTGTCATGCCGAGCCGAAGCCCTGTCCGCATCCGCATCCCGACATGCCGGGAAGACGCTGTGCTCGGAGGGCATAGCGAAGGGGCGGCGAAGCATCTACGCAGGCCCTCCGTCTCTCTACGAAGCTCCCAGCGTGAGAATTAGCGTATTTCACTCATTGCTGCTTTCGGGTTGTTGAGGGACAGGCTCTCCATAATCCGTGGATTACTAACCCACGGCTGAAGCCGTGGGCATGGTAATCTCGAAGCTAAGCCCCAGGCTTCAGCCTGGGGTATCAAGTACAACCCACAAAGTGATTTTGATCCCCCTTTGTGCCGAACCCGGCATGTAGCAAGAATCCACGGATCAAGGGCTCTGCGCTGCTCTTGTCATAGCCCCCGCACTGAAGTAAACTACAGGGCGGCGAAATTGATGGGTAACGTACATTCCAGGTGGGGGCCCTGGCTGGCAGTAGCTGGGGCCCTTGTGCTGAGTCTGCCCGCCCTTTACATCCGGTTCTCAGGGCTGGAGATGGCTGCCCCCCTGGAGGCGGCGGTCTTTGGCCTGAGCATCGTGGCGGCTGCCTTCCTACTGGCCTGGGCCACAGAGGTGGCCCAGATGGACGTCTCCCAGGCCTTGGCCCTGGCAGTGCTGGCCCTCATCGCCGTCCTCCCCGAGTACGCCGTGGACGGCTTCTTCGCCTGGCGTGCAGCCACGGACCCCGACTACGTGCACTATGCCACGGCCAACATGACCGGGGCTAACCGCCTGCTCATCGGAGTGGGCTGGTCCATGGTGGTCCTGCTGGTCTGGTTCAAGTTCCGGCGGAGGCAGGTGGACCTGGACAAACATCAGCGGGTGGAACTTTCTTTCCTGGCTGTAGCTACGGTCTATTCCTTCCTGATCCCCCTCAAAGGAAGTATATCCTTAATGGACAGTGCCATCCTCGTCAGCCTTTTCGGCCTCTATCTCTGGGCCAGCGCCCGGGCCGGGGTGGAGGAGCCGGAGTTGGCGGGGCCGGCGGCCACGCTGGGCGCACTGCCCGTTTTCTGGCGGCGCAGCCTGGTGCTTTTCCTCTTCGGCTTCTGCGCGGCGGTGATACTGGCCTCCGCGGAGCCTTTTGCCGAGGGACTGGTGCATTCCGGACGGCAGTTCCAGATAGACGAGTTCCTCCTGGTCCAGTGGGTGGCCCCCCTGGCCTCCGAGGCCCCCGAGCTCATGGTAGTAGCCATCTTTGCCCTGGCGGGTAAGGGGGCTCAGGCCCTGGGGGCGGTAATCTCCTCCAAGGTGAACCAGTGGACCCTGCTCATTGGCACCCTGCCCATTATCTACAGCACGGCCCTGGGCGCTCCCGGTGCCCTGAACCTGGACTCCCGCCAGGTGGAGGAGGTCCTGCTCACCGCCGCCCAGTCGGCCTTTGGCCTGGCCGTGCTGGCCAGCATGAGCCTGTCGGTCAGGGAGGCGCTGGCCCTCCTGGTGCTTTTCTCCGTGCAGCTTGTCTTCCCCAACCCCACCGTGCGCTATGTATTTGTAGGGATATACCTTGCCCTGGCCCTGGGGTTGCTCGTCTGGCATGCGGAGACCCGCTCTGGGTTCCTGAGCCTGCTCA
>JACPQK010000042.1 GCA_016190535.1 Chloroflexota bacterium
CCCTGCCCTTAAGGGCAGGGCTAAGACATACGTGTCGGTAAGCTAGCCCCGATTATGCCCGTCGTATGTTTCTGGTCTATTACGCTGTGCAACATCTTGGTTAAATGGCTTTCTCCCCTCGCTCCCCTGTGCGCACCCGGATCACCTCGCTCACCGGGCTGAGGAAGATCTTGCCGTCTCCGATGGAGCCGGTGCGGGCCGCCGCCATAATCAACTCGGCCACCCTCTGGGCATCGGCATCCCGCACCACCAGTTCCAGCTTTATCTTGGGCAGCATGTCCAGGGTGACCCTCTGGCCGGCCCTACCCTCATAGGTAATCCCTTTCTGACTGCCCCGGCCGGTGACACTCACCACATTGAGGCCCACGAAGCCCTGGGACGCCAGGGCCTCTTTGACGTGGTCCAGCTTCTCAGGGCGTAGTATGGCTTCGACCTTTATCATGACGCTCTCTCCTGACCCCTAAACGTAGGCCCTCTCCCCATGTTGGGAGATGTCCAGGCCCAGCTCCTCCTCGCCATGCTCTACAGTTATCCCCATCACCTTGTCCAGCACCTTCAGGATGATAAAGGTGACGGTGAAGGAGTAGACCCAGACCACAGCCACCGCGACAAACTGGGCCCAGAGCTGGCCCGGGTTACCGTAGAATAGCCCGTTGTCTCCGGCGGCATTGATAGCCACGGTGGCGAAGAGGCCGGTAGCCAGTGCCCCTACGGTGCCCCCAACTCCATGACACCCCCATACGTCCAGGGAGTCGTCCAGCTTGAGCCGGGCCCGCAGCCGGCAGGCCAGGTAGCAGAATACCCCTGCCCCCAGGCCGATAATGACCGCAGCCATGGGCGTGACGAAGCCCGAGGCCGGGGTGATGGCCACCAGGCCGGCTACCGCCCCGGTGGCCGCCCCCACCACGGTGGGCCGGCCACCCAGCCACCAGGTCATGGTCATCCAGGTGAGGGCAGACATGGCTGCGGCGGTATTGGTCACCACGAAGGCGCTGGTGGCCAGGGCACCGGAGGAGACGGCGCTGCCGGCGTTGAAGCCAAACCAGCCGAACCAGAGCAGCCCCGCCCCCAGGACGATAAAGGGGATGTTGTGAGGCTCCTCCGGGGATGTCCCGAAGTGGAAACGGGGCCGCAGGGCCAGGGCTGCGGCCAGGGCGGCCACTCCGGAGGCGATGTGGACCACGGTGCCCCCGGCAAAGTCCAAAGCGCCGAGGGCCCGCAGCCAGCCCCCCACACCCCAGACCCAGTGGGCCACGGGATCGTAGACCAGGGTGGCCCAGAGCAGGATGAAGATGAGGAAGGCCTTGAACTTCATCCTGCCAGCAAAGGCCCCGGTGATCAGGGCGGGGGTAATGATGGCGAACATGGCCTGGAAGATCATGAAGGCCTGGTGGGGCACCGTGCCCGCATAGTCGGCATTGGGCTCCAGCCCCACGTTGCGCAGGCCCAGCCACTCCAGCCCCCCAATTATTCCGCCCTTGTCGGGGCCGAAGGCCAGGCTGTAGCCCCAGAGCACCCATTGCACACTAATAAGGGCAATGATGATGAAGCTCTGCATGATGGTGCTCAGGGCATGCTTGCGGTGCACCATGCCCCCGTAGAAGAAGGCCAGGGCCGGGGTCATCACCAGGACCAGGGCCGACGAGGCCAGCAGCCAGGCGGTGTCTCCACTATCTACCATTTGCTCCCTCAAAAAGTGAAATTAGCTGAGATTGTAGCGGCGGTATGTTTCCGGAATATTAAGTTGGTGTTACGTGTCCGTTAACGGTCCCCTTGCCGGGGCGGCTCCCATGGTGACCCGCTGCCCCGGCACAGTTCCTGGCAAGGCCTCTAGGCCCCCTCCCCGCTGGCTCCCGCCAGAGCGGGCAGATCCGCGGGGTAGGCCTCGATGCCGTGCTCTGGGATGTCCAGCCCAGAGAGCTCTTCCTCCCGGCTGGCCCGCAGCCCAATGGTCTTTTTGATGGCCCAGAAGGTGAGGAAGGTGGTGGGCAGGGTCCAGGCAAGGGCCGCAGCAACATCAATGACCTGAAGGATGAGCTGACCCACCTGGCCAGTGATCAGCCCGCTGACGCCCAGGTAGGTGCCGTCAGCGAAGATGCCTACCGCTAGCAGGCCCCAGATGCCGCCGCCAGCATGAACGGCTACAGCCCCTACTGCATCGTCCACCTTTAGCACCCTCTCCACAAAGGAGGCGCTGGCCATCATGACCGGGGCAGCTACGGCACCGATGACCACGGCGGCCCAGGGCGGAACGAAGGCGCAGGGGGCGGTGATGCCCACCAGACCTGCCAGTGCGCCGTTGCAGGCCATGATAATATCGCCCTTGCCGGTGCGAGCGAAGTTCCAGTAGAAGGCCACCACAGCCCCGGTGGCGCCGGCGAGGAAGGTGTTGACTGCGATGACCGAGATGCGCAGGTCGGTGGCGGCCAGGGTGCTGCCCGCGTTGAACCCGAACCAGCCGAAGAACAGAATGAAGGTCCCGATGACCACGTAGGGCAAGTTATGGCCCCTGAGCACATTCGGGGTGCCCTCTCGGTGGAATTTGCCAATGCGAGGGCCTACCATAGCCGCACCCATTAAGGCCGCCAGGCCACCTACCAGGTGCACCACGCCTGAGCCAGCGAAGTCCCTGACCCCTACTGCACCGGCAATCTCCAGGGTGCCCAGCCAGCCACCACCCCATACCCACTTACCGTAGATGGGATAGATTAGTGCTCCGATGATGAAGCTGTAGGCCAGGTAGGCCGTGATCTTCATCCGCTCGGCCACAGCTCCCGCCACGATGGTGGCGGCAGTGGCCGCGAAGACCATCTGGAAGAACCACATCATGATAGTGGAGACGTCATAGCTTTCCCCGCTCAGGAAGAAGCCAGAGAACCCTATCAGCGTGTTGCCTGCCTCCAGGCCTGGGAAAAGGGCGGAGCCACCGAACATGATGGCGAAGCCAAAGGCCCAGAAGGCCAGGGAGGCGATGCAGAAGTCCATGAAGCTCTTGGTCATGTAGTTGACCGTGTTCTTGGAGCGGATGAGGCCTGCGCCCAGAAAGGCGAACCCTAACTGCATAAAGAAGACCAGGAAGCCGGCGACCAGGGTCCAGGCCATGTTGACCGCGGCGTTGGGGTTAGCCTGCAGGGTATCTCCACCCGTGGGGTCTGCGGCCTGGACCAGGAGGGGGACCCCCCAGAAGGCCACTCCCAGGATGAGGAGCATGGCCGCCAGGGCTACCCCCCGCCGCTGTAGGGCCCCTCTCAAGGGGGAAGCACCCCCTTGAAGCGGGAAGATGGCTGATACCATGTTGGTGAGGCGTTTCATGGGCTACGTTCTCCTCAAGCCGTGGGCTGCCACGGATTCTGTTTGGAGCTCTCCCCCTCCAAATTCGCGCTGTGCCGCTTCTTCAGGATGCTGGGGACGACTGCCCAGGCCACGAACATGCCCCCGAAGGCTAGCACCCCGAAGACTGCTTCCACTGGCATATGCTTCTCCTTTCCCATTTTGGATTTTGTCTCTAGGTAGCTCACAGCAACCCGTCCGTTGAAACTAGTGCCCATTCTTGCAGGCGCGTGTTTCTTGGGTGTTAAGGGGATGTAACATGTCCGTTACGGTTGGGGTGGGGCTGCGGCACATTGCCCAGAGGGGCACTGGCCACAAGCTCAGTCCTGTGCGGAAGGGAGCTGCCCCTGTCTTTGGCTCAAAAAGACAGGCTGTTTTGTTAGATTATGGTAGCCCTCGTTTCGGAGTGACCATGATGGCGTCGACCACCTGGAGAAACGGCTGCTCGAGCACGACGCGGCGAAGCGCGCCGATGGTGTCCCGGCCCACTGGTGGCAAAACC
>JACPQK010000039.1 GCA_016190535.1 Chloroflexota bacterium
AAAGACCTGACCGTAGGGTTGCGGGTAACGGTGACCGGCCAGCGAGGGGAGGACGGTACTGTTATTGCCCGGTCTATTCTGGTCACTCCTGAGGGGTCTGACAGCCTCTTCGGCGGCGGCCTGCCCTTTGGGGACCGCCAGCCCCAGGGCCAGCAGTAACCACTGAACTTTTGGGTAAGGATACAAAGATGAACGCGAAACCAAATACCTCGCTACACTCCCGACTCATC
The DNA here is from genome assembly GCA_016190535.1 of Chloroflexota bacterium. The sequence goes on from JACPQK010000039.1 coordinate 231, forward strand.
TCAGTAGCTGCCATGGTATTGCTGCTAGCTATGAGTGGGACGGGTGGGGCACTGATATCAGACCTGTTCTTCCATCCGGCAGCAGCGGCACCGGTGCTTTATGACGAGGGTGCCGTAGTGGCGCTGTACCAGAGGGCCAGCCCTGCCGTGGTGGAGATCGTCGTGGTCCAGGCTAGCTCCAGCCGCTTTGGGTTTGCCCTTCCCCAACAGGGCCAGGGATCGGGATTCCTGGTGGACACCGAGGGCCATATCCTCACCAACTACCACGTGGTACAGGGTGCCCAGCAGATCCGGGTGACCCTGGCCGACGGGCAGACGCTGGAGGCTCAGGTTGCCGGGACAAGCCCGGCCGATGACCTGGCTCTGGTGAGGGTGGACCCCCAGGCTGTCAAGGGGATTACTCCCCTGCCCCTGGGGGACTCCAGCACCGTGAGGCCAGGGCAGATGGCTATTGCCATAGGTAGCCCCTTCGGGCTGGAGAATACCATAACCGTTGGGGTGGTCAGCGGCGTGGGCCGCAGCCGCCCTGGAGTCGTGGGCCGGCCCATCACGGGCATGGTCCAGACGGACGCCTCTATAAACCCCGGTAACTCCGGCGGCCCCCTCCTCAACTCCCTGGGCGAGGTCATCGGTATCAATACCTCCATCGAGACATCGGCCGGCGGAGCTACGGGCGTGGGCTTCGCCGTGCCCGTAGATACTGCCAAGAGCGTACTGTCCCAGCTAGGGGAGGATACCACGGTAGCGCGGCCCTGGCTCGGCATCCGTGGCATTGCCCTCTCCCCAGAACGTGCCAGTCTGCTGAGCCTGACGGTTTCGCAAGGGATCTATATTGTGGCCGTGCTAGCCGATAGCCCCGCGGAGGGGGCGGGGTTGCGGGGTGGGGGCACTGAGGTGAGCGGGGACCCCGGACCTGGCGGTGACGTGATCACCGCCGCGGATGGCCGGACCGTGAGGTCTGTGGAGGAACTGGCGAGCTATCTGAATGGCCTTCGGCCTGGGGATACGGTGAACCTGACGGTCATCCGAAGTGGCCAGACGCTTAAGCTGAGCGTAGTCCTGGGGAAGTGGCCCGAGAGCCTGAGCAGCGGCTAGGACCAGGCCCGGCCCCAGAGCCTCTTTTCCTAAATCTCGCGCCGATACCCCAAGGCCTTGAGCCTGGGGTATCGGTGTTTCTGGCCCGCAGGGTGCGGGCACGAAGCCCCGCCCCTGCACTGGGGGGGCCTCCCCCTAGCCCTCTCCCTTCGGGAGAGGGCGGCAAGTGGATGAGGGTCTCCACGCGTTTTCATTCCTCCTGATCCTCCGATACAATTGGGGTATGAGCGATTAATCAGCCCCCCCACCGGCTGAAGCCAGGGAGGTCGTGCTCATTGCCTTGGTAAAGGGTGTTTTCAAATGACCTCCTTTGTGGAGATGTGAAGGGGTGACACAATAATTTCCCACTGGTATACTATCGCTGTCCTGTTGAGAAGAGCGTGACAACCTTTTGGGGGTGAAGCATCATGGCAGATAGGGTGATCTCGACCGACGTTCTGGTTCTGGGGGGCGGCCTGGCCGGCTGCATGGCGGCCATCAGGGCTCGGGAGCAAGGGGTTCGGGTCACTCTGGTGGACAAGGCTGCCATCCGAAGAAGCGGCGATGGGGGAAGGGGGAACTTCTTCTATGCCTCCTACATGAACTCCGGCCCCCATGACAGTGCGGAGAGTTACCGGCGGTGGTGGCGGGACGTAAGGCATGGCCTGGTGGATATGGGGGTGGTCGACTCACTGGTGATTCAGAACCACCCCGCGGTGGTCCAGTACCTGGAGAAGCTGGGCCTCCAGTTCAAGGACCCCCAGACGGGCAAATATACGGCTCTGACCCGGGGCACCATGAGAGAGGACAAGGAGACCGAGCCTCTCAGGTTCTTCGTCCGGGGGGAGAATATCAAGTCCATATTCGCCAAGAGGCTCAGCGAGCTGGGGGCCCAGGTCATCGAGCGAGTGCAGGTCACCGACCTGCTCAGCACCGATGGCCAAGTGGTGGGCGCTACGGGCTTCCACAACCGGGACGGCGATTTCTACACCTTCAAAGCCAAGTCCGTGGTGCTGGCTCTGGGCTCCAACGTGAGGGTGTACGACAACTGCCAGCGAAACCCCTTCAACTCCTATCACCGGTCCTACCATGGAGGCACGGGCTATGCCCTGGCCTACAGAGCCGGGGCCGAGCTGGCTTCCATGGAGTTCTCTCGCCCCGACCTGCGGTGCGCTTGGGGCGGCGGAGGTGCCGTCGAGTGTGTCCTAGGGGAGGCAGGGGCACGCTATGTCAACGGGCTAGGTGAACCTGTGGTGGAGCGTCCTGACCTGCCGGGAGAGTGGGGCATGGGGATACGTATCAGGTATGCCGCGTTCCGGGAGCTCTTGGCCGGCCGGGGACCCATTTACTACGATGCCCGGAACATCTCCAGGGAACAGATCCGCACGGCGGTTGAAAAGCAGAAGAACGACAGGTTCTGGGATATCCCCATGGCCCTGGAGTACCTGGAGCGCACCGGCGTCGACTTGGCCGGAGGTCTGGTAGAGGTCACTCCTTACATAGCCACGGAGAGGTGCTCCGGCTCCCCTAAGGGCATCATTGTGGACTCCACATGCCAGACGCGGGTGAAGGGCCTTTTCGTCGCCGGGGACCTTTCCTTTGCCAGTGACGCCTGGTCCGGAGCCATGACCACCGGATATGTGTCGGGAGCGGAAGCTGCCAGGGCTGCAGCCGGCACCACGCAGCAGGAACCCGATGAGACCCAGGTCAAAGAAGAGAGGGAAAGTGTGTTTGCCCCCGTGAAGAGACGCGAGGGGACTAGGTGGGACCAACTCGAGGCCAGGATGCGAAGCATCATGGAAGAGCATGTGGGCCTGTCACGCGCGGAGCTAGGGATCAAGGCCGCTTTGGGGGAGTTCCAGGAGATCGAGGGGTCTATGCAACAGGTCAGCGCTGCGAACCTGCACGATCTGATGCGGGCCCACGAGGCCAAAGATAATCTCCTCTTCGATGAGATCACGGCTACCGCCGCCCTGGAGAGGACGGAGAGCCGCAATGGCGCTTCCATGAGCCATTACCGGGTCGACTATCCCAGACAGGACGATGCCCACTGGTGGGGGGTGGCCGTGGTGGTGAAGAAGGACGGCGACAAGATGACAGCGTCCCGCTGGCGCATGAACAAGCGAGAGGAATAGAGGGGGCCCGCAGCCGTGTTGCCCACCAAGCCCCCGGCTTCAGATGGGGGTAATAGTAAGCGACCTCCCTAGGAGCCTGGGGCACCAGTCGCAACCCAAAGCTGGGTGCAGGCTCTCGGGAGAGCATGTTCGTATCTGGTTTTCGGTGCCGGGAGGAGTCGTGACCCACGCTCCTAGTGTCCTGTCTCGTTAATTCTTTGAGTAATTCTGACGCCTACCTACT
>JACPQK010000007.1 GCA_016190535.1 Chloroflexota bacterium
AGTGACGCCGCGATTTGAACGGGAGAATGGGGTATGATCAGGGTCTTGGCACCACATTTTCCATTGGCCGCTGCGGTGGCGGGATGGCGACCCCTGCGGCCTGGAGCACCCCCAGGACCTCTTCGGCCTCTATGAGGGAGTCCCCCTGGTGGCCCGGAGGATAGACGATGTGCTCTTGCCCGAACGCATCACCATCTTCCGGGGCCCCATACTGGCAGCCTGCTCCCGCCCGGAGGAGGTGGCAGTGGAGGTGCTGGCTACGGTGCGCCACGAGGTAGCCCACTTCCTGGGGTGGAGCAGGCGGAGCTGGAGAGGCTGGAGAGCCGCTAATATCTGCCCCCAGGAGCGCTTTGGCCAGCCTCAGTACCTCGCCATCGTTACTGTCATGCTGAGGGAGTCCTGACAAGTCGGGACGACCGAAGAATCTGTCCCCAGGTGGAGGGAGGGCTATGATGGTACGGATTTTTCGCTTTGCTCAGAATGACATGAACCGCCTTTGTTACCCTGGGCGAAGCGAAGCGTGACAGAAGCCCTGCTTCACCCCGGTTGCCCCAGCAGGCTGCGGGCGATGATCAGCCGCTGGATCTCGCTGGTGCCCTCGTAGATCTCCGTTATCTTGGCGTCCCGGAAGTAGCGCTCCACGGGGTAGTCCCTGAGGTAGCCGTAGCCGCCGTGGACCTGGATAGCTTTGGTAGTTACCCACATGGCCGTCTCGCTGGCGAAGAGCTTGGCCATGGAGGACTGCCTGCTGAAGGGCAGGCCCCGCTCCTTCAGGTCTGCGGCCTGGTAGATGAGCAGCCGGGAGGCCTCGATACGGGTGGCCATATCCGCCAGCATCCACTGGATGGCCTGGAACTCGGAGATGGGCTGTCCGAACTGCCTCCGCTGCTGGGCGTAGGCCAGGGAAGCATCCAGGGCGGCCTGGGCGATGCCCAGGGCCTGGGCGGCGATAACCATGCGGCTGGAGTCTATGATGGAGAGGGCTATCCTCTGGCCCTGGCCCTCCTCCCCCAAGCGCTGCCCGGCGGGGACACGACAGCCGTCGAAGAGGAGCTGGGCGGTGGTGGAGGCACGGATGCCCAGCTTGTGCTCCCGCTTGGGGGAGGTGAAGCCGGGCGTCCCTTTCTCCACGATAAAGGCCGTTATACCTTTGCCGCCGAGGCTGCGGTCCACGGTGGCAAAGACCACCACGGTGCTCGCCACGTCCCCGTTGGTGATGAGCACCTTGGTGCCTTCCAGGGTATAGTAGCCATCGTCCCGCCGGGCGGTGGTCTCCAGGGCTGCGGTGTCCGAGCCGGCGTTGGGCTCGGTGTAGGCGAAGGCGGCCAGCCTCTCCCCGCGGGCCAGGGGTGGCACGAAGCGCTGCTTCTGGGCCTCGGTGCCGAAGCGGTAGACAGCGTTGGCGCCCAGGGAGAGGCTGGCCCCCCAGATAATGGCCGTGGCGGCGTCCGCCCGGGCCAGCTCCTCCATGGCGATGACCAACTGCCGGTAGTCGCCCCCGGAGCCCCCGTAAGCGGAGTCAATGGTTAGGCCGAAGAGCCCCAGGGGCGCCATCTTGGCGAGGTTCTCCGCAGGGAACTCCTCGGTCTCGTCGTAACGGGCAGCTACCGGCGCAAGCTCCCTCTGGGCGAACTCCCGCACGGTGCGCCGGAGCATCTCCTGGTCTTGGGTCAGGGTAAAGTCCAAGGACATCCTCCCCCAGCAGCAAAGTCAGGGCTGATAAAGGGCAGGGCCAGCCCAGCCCACGCCCTAGACAGTAGCGGTGGCTGACCGGGAGCGGGCCTGGACGTGGAGGGCGCCGTCCAGGTGCTCCAGGGTGGCCTCCCGAAGGGCCTCCGGCAACGTGGGGTGGGCGTGAATGGTCTCCACCAGGTCCTCGGCGGTGGCCTCCAGCTTCAAGGCCAGGGCCGCCTCGGCGATGAGGTCGCAGGCCCGGGGGCCCATAATATGGACGCCCAGGAGCTCCCTGGTCTCCGCATCGGCGATGACCTTGACCAGCCCGGTGGTCTCCCCCAGGGTCTGGGCCCGGCCCGAGGCGGTGAAAGGGAACTTGCCTACCTTGAAGACGGTCCCCCGCTCCTTGGCCTGCTTCTCCGTGAGGCCCACCCCAGCGATCTCCGGTATGGTGAAGATGACGCTGGGCACCACCTTGTAGTCCGTGGCCTTCTGGTGGCCCAGGGCGTTCTCCACGGCCACCTCGCCATCGTAGGAGGCTACATGGGCCAGCATGATGCGGCCAGTGACATCGCCAATGGCATAGACCCCCTCAATATTCGTCTCCAGATGCTCGTTGACGGCGATGGCCCGGCGGTTCATCTGGACACCCAGCCCCTCCAGGCCCAGGCCCTCGGTGAAGGGGGAGCGTCCTACCGACATAAGCACCATCTCCGCCTGGACCGCCTGGGGGCCGGCCTCGGTCTCGTAGGCCACCTCCAGCCCTCCCCCGGCCTGGCGGACCTCTTTGACCTTGGCGCTGGTGAGGATGTTCATCCCCTGCCTCCGGGCGATCTGGGTGAACCGGCGGGCGATCTCGTCATCCGCCGGGGGAAGGATGAGGGGCAGCATCTCCACCACGGTGACCTTGGTGCCCATGGCGGCGAAGATGGAGGCGAACTCCATGCCGATGACACCTCCCCCGATGATGACCATGCTGGCGGGGATGTGGTCCAACTGCATCAAGTCGTCGCTGGTGACCACGCCAGGGAGGTCCAGGCCGGAGATAGGAATGCGCGAGGGCACAGAGCCAGTGGCGATGATTATCTTCTTGGCGGCCACCTCCTGGCCGTTCACCAGGATACGGCGAGGGGAGGTCAGCTTGCCGTTGCCGCGGACAACGGTGACGTTGGAGCCCTGGAGCAGCCCCTCCACGCCCGATACCAGGCGGTCCACCACCTCCTGCTTGCGGGCCATGAGCCTGGGGAAGTCCACCTCCAGGCCGGCGGCCTTGACCCCGAACTCCTCGCCCCGTTTGGCATCGAGGTAGACCTCCACGCTGCGGGTCATGGCCTTGACCGGGATACAGCCCCGGTTGAGGCAGGTGCCACCCACCCGGTCCTTCTCCACCAGGGCCACCCTAGCGCCAAGCTGGGCCGCCCGCAGGGCGGCCACGTAGCCACCCGGGCCACCCCCGACAATAGCAATATCGTGTTCCACGTCGGGCATGCTGCCCCCTTTCTCTAACAGGGATAAATGCCAAGGCCCATAATCCAATATTGGGGGCGCACAGTCAAGGTGGGCGCAGTTGACAGGTTTTCGAGGATAGTATTGGTGCGTACGGTAAAGAACCTGTACAGCAGCAGGAGAGGGGTTATTATCGGCCCAGCATCTCAAGTTACGGGGCAGTTGCGAGGCCGTTTAGCAACTGGGGAGATACAAGGGGCGAAGCCCCTTTGGTGGGGGCACCTAGAGGGTACCCGGTTGTCCCCCAGATTCAAAAAGTCCCCCAAGACTGAGGTATTCAGGGGGTTGACAAAGGTTCCTAAACGATCAGGGAAGGTTTTTGACAACCCTACCTTGGATTTTCTATACTTGGAAGTAATCGATCTACCCCGGGGTGTCCGGGGTCTATTTTGTAGTGACCACAAAGGGGGCAAGCGTGCCAGCAGACAAGGCAGCCAGGGAGTTCGTGCTCCAGCGGGCCCGGGAGCACGGCGTCAAGTTCATCCGCCTCTGGTTCACAGATATACTGGGCTTCCTCAAGAGCTTTGCCATAACCGTGGAGGAGCTGGAGGGTGCCCTGGAGGAGGGGATGGGCTTCGATGGCTCCTCCATCGCCGGTTTTGCCCGCATCGATGAGAGCGATATGATCGCCGTGCCTGACCCCACCACCTTCACCCTCCTCCCCTGGCGGCCCCGGGAGCACGCGGTGGCCCGCATGTTCTGCGATATATGTACCCCCGACGGCCGGTCCTTCGAGGGGGACCCGCGCTTTGTCCTGAAGCGGAACCTGGCCCGCGCTGCGGAGAAGGGCTATACCTTCTACGTGGGGCCGGAGCTGGAATACTTCTACCTCCGCAACTCCGAGACGCCTGAGCCCCTGGACAAAGGGGGCTACTTCGATATGACCACGGACGCTGCCAGCGACCTGCGCCGGGAGACCATCCTCATCCTGGAGGAGATGGGCATAGGCGTGGAGTACAGCCATCACGAGGTGGCCTATAGCCAGCATGAGATTGACCTGCGCTATACCGATGCCCTCACCATGGCCGATAACTGCATGACCTACCGCCACGTGGTAAAGCAGGTGGCCCAGGACCACGGCTGCTACGCTACCTTCATGCCCAAGCCTATTCCGGGGATTAACGGAAGCGGCATGCACGTTCACATGTCCCTGTTCAAGGGAGAGCGCAATGCCTTCTTCGATGCCGAAGACCCCTATCACCTGTCTCCCCTGGCCAAGCACTTCATAGCCGGGCTGCTCCGCCATGCCCCGGAGTTCAGCGCCGTTACCAGCCAGTGGGTGAACTCCTACAAGCGCCTGGTCCCGGGCTATGAGGCCCCGGTATATATCTCCTGGGCGCGGCGCAACCGGGCGGACCTGGTGCGCATCCCGGAGTACAAACCGGGTAGGGAGAATGCCACCCGTGCGGAGTACCGGGCACCCGACCCCGCCTGCAACCCTTATCTCACCTTCAGCGTGCTGCTGGCCGCGGGCCTGGAGGGTGTGGAGAAGGAGTACCCCCTGCCCGAGCCGGTGGAGGAGAACGTCTTCGAGATGACCGAGGAGGAGAGGTCCCAGAGGGGCATCGGGACGCTCCCGGGGAGCCTGTTCGAGGCCACTACCCTGGCCGAGAAAAGCTCCCTGGTGCGTCGTGCCCTGGGGGACCACGTGTTTGCCCAGTTCATTGCCAACAAGAAGATCGAATGGGACAGTTACCGGACCCAGGTCACCGACTATGAGGTCAAGCGCTATCTTCCACTGCTGTAGCACTGTAGCCCAGGGATAGGGAAAGGACCGCTCGTCATGAAAAGGATTATCCCCCGGGAGGAGTTTTGCGTGGCTTGCCGTCTCTGCGAGGTCTTCTGCCGGGTAGCGCACTCCCAGACCAAGGACCTCATCAAGGCCCACAAGGTGGAATCCCCACCTCCTCTGGCCCGACTGGTGGTAGAGGACGGAGGTGCCATTTCCTTTGCCCTGAGCTGCCGCCACTGTGAGGAGCCCTACTGCGCCTACGCTTGCCTTACCGGGGCCATGCAGAAGGACCCAGAGACAGGGGCTGTCACTGTGGACCCAACGAAGTGCACTGGCTGCTGGACGTGCATCCTGGCCTGCCCTTATGGCTCGATAGTGCGGGATGAGGCCAGCCATCAGGTAGCCAAGTGCGATCTCTGCCCGGGCCTTCCCGAGCCTGCCTGTGTGGCCAACTGCCCCAACGGTGCCCTGCTCTACCGGGAGACGGTCCATGCCTAAGTACCTTATCGTGGGTAACTCCGCCGGGGGCATCGCCGCTGCCGAGGCCATCCGTAGCCGGGACAGGATCGGCCCCTTGGCCATCGTATCCGACGAGCCTTATCCCGCCTACTCCCGCCCCCTGATCTCCAAGTACCTGGCCGGGGAGACCACCGAGGAAGGGATTCTCTACCGCAGCCGGGACTTCTACCAGAAGAACAGGATTGAGGCTCATTTGGGTAGGAAGGCCGTACGCCTGGACCTGGAGGGACACCGGTTGCTCCTGGAGGACGGCCAGTCCCTGCCCTGGGAGCAACTACTCCTGGCCACGGGCGGGACGCCCATCATACCCAGGATGGAGGGCCTGAACAGGGCGGGGGTGTTCACCTTCACCACTCTGGACGACGCTCGGAAGCTGGAAAGCGCTCTCGATCCCTGCGGTAGGGTGGTGGTGGTGGGGGGCGGCCTCATCGGCATGAGCGTCACTGAGGCCCTGGTGAAGCGGGGTGCCACGGTGACCGTGGTGGAGCTCCTGGACCGGGTGCTGGCAGCCCTCCTCGATGAGGAGGCCTCCCGGGCAGTGGAGGTTGTCCTGCGCCGCAAAGGGGTGGAGGTGCTTACCGGCCAGACCGTCCAGGCTATTCTCCCCGATCCATCGGGGCAGAGAGTAGGGGCAGTGGCTTTGAGCAGTGGGGTGGAGTTGCCCTGCTGTGCCGTGGTAGTCGCTGTGGGCGTGTCTCCCCGCCTGGACCTGGTGCGGGACACAGCCATTGCGTCAAACCGGGGGATAATCGTGGACCGGCGCATGGCCACCAGCGTGCCGGGCGTGTTCGCCTGCGGGGACGTGGCCGAGGCCCACGATTTCACCACCGGCTCCAACCGCGTTATCCCCGTCTGGCCCAGCGCCTACCTGGGGGGGCG
>JACPQK010000041.1 GCA_016190535.1 Chloroflexota bacterium
CGGGTGTATACCGGGAGTAAGCTATGCAAAAAGGGGAAGCCCAGAGTGTTAGCCAGCAGGGCCAGGACCACGATGGGGCCCGCAAGCTGGCTGTTTCGGAGATAGCTCAGCCCCGCTATCAAATTGCGCCAGGCAGCCCCTCTCTTAACGGTTATGGGGTGGGAGTGTACCAGGACTATGGAGGCCAGGGCCAGCGCTTGAAGAGGCAGCGTCAGGGCGAGGACCCCCGCCGGAGAGAGGACCACGGTAAGGGTGCCCCCCAGCAGAGGGCCAAGTATGGCTGTAAAATCCTGGGCCATGCGGGTGAGCGCTACCGCATTGCTCAGGGAGTCCCGATCTACCACGTCTGCCAGCAGGGCATAGCGAGCAGGGAAATCCACAGCCATGGTGAATAGACTGGCGAAGAGGACTATACCCGCCGCTGCTCCCGCGCTAAGTTGGTCCAGCAAAAGCAGGGAGAGCAGGCCCGCTGTCTGGACCAGGTGCGCTCCCTGGGACAGAATTAGGAGCCGTCGCCGGTCAAAGCGGTCAACCAGCAGGCCACCCACGGGCCCCAGGAGCGAGCCGCTGAACCGGGCGGCCGCCACCAACCCTACCAGGAAGGCGGAGTTGGTACGCTCCAGGACTACCCAGCTTATCACCACTGTTTCCATCCAGCGGCCTACACCGCCTAGGGCAATGGTCGTGCAGAGCAGGCGGAAGTCCCGCTGGCGCAGGGAGGGGAACAGACGATCCCACATGGGTCAAAATACCCCTGAAGAAGCCTTCATTGGCCATCCATGTCAAGAAATTGAACCTTATTCTATACTAAAAAGGGAGAGCCAGACTGGGGGTGGTCAGCGGCTTCCATCAGGGCCAGCATACCACCGGAGACCAGGGAGTGGCCTCCCAGGACCACCGGGATCGGGGCCTCCAGGGCTGCCTGGGTGAAATCCCGTAGCCAGGGGTCAGAGATTTCCGCCGCCAGGCCCAGGTCGGAGAGGAAACGGTCCGCCCGCGATAGCTGCAAGCCCAGGTGGGCGAAGAGCACCCGACTATCGAGTAAGGCCGCCTGACCCAGGGCGGCCAACTCCTGGAAGAAGGCACGCAGGCCCACCCGCTCCAGGTGAAGCCCGAGGAGGGAGTGGGCCTCGCCCCGGGCTTCCCGTCCGTCGGCCACCATCCCCCTCTCCTCGGCAAAGAGGCGAACCCGGCAGGAGGTGCCCGTCTCCAGGGCTTGCCAGGTATGACTGCCCACGCGGCCCGCAATCACCACCTCCGCATTGGGGTCCCGCAGCACGGCCATAGCCCGGCGCAGCCTCTGGGCACACTCCTGCATAGGCAGTGCCTCCAGGTAGGAGCGGGTATGGGGCCCCACTCCCGGGTGGGCCTGGAGGATGACCAGGTCCGTGGGGGTATCCACGTCGAACTGGGTAGCCGCCTTCCTGGGCAGAGTGCGCACGGGCACCCCAGCCCGGACCAGCCACGGGGCCAGGCCGTTGTCCCTCTCGGGCAGGCCATCCCCGGCCAGGCAGTGGGCAGGGCAGAAGCCCGCCAGGTCCGAGGAATAGAAGTTGTTGACGATGGCCCCGGGGCTGCGGCGACAGACCTCGTCGGCCAGGCCCGCCAGGTCTCCTGTGGAGAGCAGCGGGCCTGCCCCGGCCCCCATGTAGAGGACGGCGGAGAGACGGTGGCGCTCTATCACCTCCGCCAGCCGGCGCCCGAAGTGAAAAGGGCCGCAGGGTGGATCTAGCTCCACGATGGCCCGGCCTAGCAGGTCTGAAGCCAGAGGAGGCCAGTTGGTGGCCACTACGGGCTGGGGGAAAACGCCGAGAGCCTCTACCCTCTCCAGGGTATCCTGGAGGATGGCCCGCTGCGCCCCCCAGACCATATTTTCAACGGGGCTGCTGGAGCGCCCCCCCAGGAAGAAGACGGGGGTTGGTCTCAACGGAGGGGTGGAGGCTCAGGTGAAGTCGGCCTGTATCAAGCCGTAGTCGCCGTCCCGCCGCCGGTAGACGACGCTGAACAGGCTGTTAGCTGCATCCATGAAGAGGAAGAAGCTGTGGCCCAGCAGTTCCATCTGCTCTATGGCTTCCTGGGACGACATGGGTTTAAGGGAAAAGCGCTTTACCTTCACCAAGTTACCGGAGGGGAACTCTTCCTCCACCTCGGACGGAGCTTCCTCCGCCTCAGCAGGGGTAGCCGCGCCTCCAGCAGTGGCCGCCACCCGTCCCTTCCAGTAGAGCTTCCCCTTGTAGCGGCCGACCTGGTGCTTGAGGACATCCGCCACGGCGTCCACAGCAGCGAACACGTCCGGGGCCCTCTCTTCAGCGCGGAGGACAGCGCCGGGGCAGTCCAACGTCACCTGGGCCACCACGCGGTTAAGGGCGGACTTGGCCGCTTCCCTGGTGAGCTCTACCGTGGCCCAATTGATGGCAGGGAGATAGCGCTCCAGTTTGGCGATCTTCCGCTCGGCATAGCGCTTGGCCTCCTCCGGTAGATCCAGATTCTTGGTCTGAACGATTATCTCCACCACAGGCCTCCCTGCTGAAGTATCTTCAATCTCCCTATGATTCTAGGCCCTTCACCCTCCCAACACAAGGGAATGTACTCCGCCGTAATCCGTGGATTCTTGCTACATGCCAGGCTGGGCACAAATGGGGCCCAACAATCACCTCGTGGGTTGTACTTGATACCCCAGGCTGAACCCTGGAGCTTAGGAGTTGTCATGCAGTAACCTGTCCGTTCAAGAGGCTTGCTACGGGCCTATTTGCTCCTGGGAGACTCTGGAGATTGTACAACTTAATTCGTGACGGCCCCTTAGCTGCGAGATTATCATGCCCACAGCTTCAGCCTGGGGCTAGCAATCCCCGGATTACGGGCCAGCCCAAACGGTGAGTTGAGCTTCAAGAAGCTCACCCACGGGGCGGGTGCCCGGGCTTGTTGGTCATTGCGAGGCACGAAGTGCCGAAGCAATCTCGATCCCAACCCCCGCCGGCTTGGAGATTGCCGTGAAAATAGCCCCTTTTCATTGTCTTGGTGCCCCAAAGGGGCATGGCTGATTGTTTAGGAACGCCCCATCCGAGAAAGTAGGAGGCGTTCCTAAACCGCCTCGGGGGTAGTGTGTCATTCTGAAGGAGTCCTTCCCCGGAAGGACGACTGAAGAATCCGTCCCCCGGTGGAGGTCTGTGTGGGGGGTACGGATGCTTCGTCCTTCTGCCGAAGGACTCAGCATGACGCACTATCCAGGTTTTGGCTCCCCGTCAAACTCAAATTGATACACTACGGCCTCGGGAATCCCCTTGTTCTCCATCACCGGGCTCTGCTAGAATCATATTTCCTTGGGTTTTGCTTTTGGGCTACACTCCTCGGGAGATTACCCTTTAGGTGGTGGAGGGCACTTGGGGCAAGGCCAGGATACAGAACAATCGGCGTGGCACAGGTATGTTTTTCGCGAAAGAAGGCATTGCTGAAGGAGGCTCCGGATAATGAGAGAGAAGCCAAGGACCCTGGGAGAGCTACGACGGCAGGGCTACGAAGTGATTACTGTCAAGCAGGAGCTCCGCCGGAACCTGGTGCGAAAGATGAAGGCCGGAGACACCCTGTTCCCCGGCATTATAGGCTACGGCGACACCGTCGTCCCCAAGCTGCAAAACGCTATCCTCTCCGGCCAGGACCTCATCTTCCTGGGGGAACGAGGACAGGCCAAGAGCCGCCTGTTGCGTAGCCTGGCGGACCTGCTGAATGAGGAGGTGCCGGCCATAGCCGGGTGTGAGATCAACGACAACCCTTTTGCCCCGGTATGCAAGGCGTGCCGCGAGCGAGTAGCGCAGGACGGCGATGATACGGAGGTCTCCTGGCTCCCCCGGGAACGCCGCTACGGAGAGAAGCTGGCCACCCCGGACATCACCATGGCCGACCTCATCGGCGAGGTGGACCCCATCCGGGTGGCCGAGGGCCGCTACCTGGCCGATGAGCTTACCATCCACTACGGGCTCATCCCCCGCACCAACCGGGGCATCTTCTGTATCAACGAGCTGCCCGACCTCCCGGAGCGCATTCAGGTGGGCCTGTTCAACATCATGGAGGAGCGCGACCTCCAGGTCCGGGGCTATACCGTCCGTCTCCCCCTGGATATCTACATCGTGGCCAGCGCCAACCCCGAGGACTATACCAACCGGGGCCGGATCATTACCCCCCTCAAGGACCGCTACGGGGCGGAGATCAGGACCCACTACCCACGCACCCTGGGAGACGAGATCGCTATCATGGAGTTGGAGAGCACCCACGTCGACGAGGGGGGGCATAGTCTGACGGTGCCGCAGTACATGAAGGAGATAGTGGCGGAGTTTACCACGCTGGCCCGGACCAGCCCCGATGTGAACCAGCGCTCCGGGGTGAGCGTGCGGGTCTCCATCGCCAATTACGAGACCCTTATGGCCAATGCCCTGAGGCGGGGCATCCGCCTGGAGGAGCGGGAAGTCGCCCCCCGCATCAGCGACCTGCCTTACCTGGTATCCTCCACCACGGGCAAGATCGAGTTGGAGACGGCGGAGGAGGACAAGGTGGAAAAGCTGGTGGAGGGCCTCACCCGCCGGGCGGTGAGCAACGTCTTTGGCCGCTACTTCAAGCTGGAATCCCTGGGGCCCCTGGTGTCCCAGTTCGAGGAAGGGCTGACCATTGAGACCTCCGAGGACATGCCCGCCAAGGAGTACGTGGAGCTGGTGAGCTTTATCCCCGCCCTCCGCGAGGCGGTCAAGGTTATTCAGGGGGAGGAAAACCCGGCTACCGTCGCCTCGGCCGTGGAGTTTGTACTGGAGGGCCTCCACCTCAACCGCCGGCTTAACAAGGACCGGGTTACCGGCAAGATTCGCTACAGGGGCTAGGCGGTGATCAACCGTTACTACCAGTGGGACGGTCGCCAGGAACTCCTCCACCTGGATGCCGAGGACCTGATGGCGGACCTCTCTCACCACCTGCTCCACCAGGGGGACCTCTCCCGCGCCCTGCGCCTGATGATGCAGCGGGGGGTCCGGATGCCCTTTGGAGACCGCGTTGCTGGCATCCAGGAGCTCCTGCAGCGGCTCAAGGCCCGGCGACAGGAGCTCCTGGACCGCTACGACCTGGGATCCCTCAGGGACAGCCTGCGGCAGCAGGTCCAGGAGGTGGTGGATCTGGAGAGGAAAGGCATCCAGCAGCGGCTGGAGGCCGCCCGGCAGCACTCCCAGGAGGCTCAGGCCTCCTCGCCGGGCGGGGGCCTCTCCCAGGAGACCGCTGCCCATCTCCTTCAGGTCCTGGAAAGGCTCGCCGAGCGGAACCTTACGCTGCTGGACAACCTGCCCCAGGACCTGGGCCAGGCCCTACGCCGGCTTTCGCAGTACGAGTTCATGGACCCGGAGGCCCAGCGCCACTTCGACGAGCTTATGGAGTCCCTCACCCGGCGAGTGCTGGAGTCCTATGGACGAGGCCTCTCCCAGCACCTCCGCTCCCTCTCCGCGGAGGGGATGGCGGGGCTCAAGGAGTTCCTGCGCCAGCTCAACTCCCTGCTGAAAGAGAAGCGGGAAGGACGGATGCCAGACTACTCCGCCTTCCGCCGTCGTTTCGGCCAGGCCGGCCTGCCCCCCTCCCTGGACGACCTCACCGAGGAGATCCAGTGCCGCATCGCTGAGACCCAGTCCCTCCTGGCCAGCCTCCCCCCGGAGATGCGGGAGGAGCTGGAGTCCCTTATGCAGGAGTTGCTGCGGGACCCGGACCTGCGGGAGGAGTTTGCCGCCCTGGCTTCCCACCTGGATGCCATGACCCCCCTCCGCCCCAGGGTCACCGAGTACCCCTTCCAGGGCCAGGAGGAGATTTCCTGGGAGCAGGCCATGCAGCTCATGGACCGGCTCCAGGAGATGGACGACCTGGAGAAGGGGCTGCGCCGGCTCCAGACCGGAGGCGACTGGGACGAGCTGGACATGGAGCTGGTCAAGGACCATCTGGGCGAAGAGGCCCTCCAGGGGGTCCAGGCCCTGAGGGACCTGACCCAGCAACTGGAGAAGGCCGGCTATATCCGAAGGCGCGGGGGGCGCTACGAGCTTACCCCCAAGGCTATGCGACAGATCGGGCAGCGCGCCCTTCGCGAGGTATTTACTTGCCTCCGCCGCGGGCACGTAGGCCAGCACCCCCTCCAGGGCCTGGGGAGACAGGGGGAGCTGGCCCAGGGCTCGCGCCCTTACGAGTTCGGGGCACCCTTCCACCTGGACATGGGGGCCTCTCTGATGAAGGCTGTCCAGCGCCAGGGGGCCGGCCTACCTGTCCGGCTCCGGTCCGAGGACTTCCTGGTCTATGAGCAGGAGGGCCTGACCCATACGGCCACTGTCCTGATGATAGACCTCAGCCTGTCCATGGCCATGAGGGGGAACTTCCTGGCCGCCAAGAAGGTGGCCCTGGCCCTGGACAGCCTCATCCGCGGGCAATTCCCCCGGGACACCCTCTACATCGTTGGCTTCTCCACCTACGCCCGGGAGCTGAAGCCGGACCGCCTGCCTTACCTCAACTGGGACGAGGCCGACCCCTACACCAACCTTCAGCACGGTCTCACCATCTCCCGGCGGCTGCTGGCCAAGCAGAGGGCAGCCAACAAGCAGATCATCGTCATCTCCGATGGTGAGCCTACGGCCCATATTGAGGGGGGCCACCTCTACCTTCAGTACCCCCCCAGCCCCCGCACCATCCAGCAGACCCTGGCCGAAGCCAAGCGGTGCAGCCAGGAGGGTATCGTCATCAACACCTTCATGCTGGACCGAAGCTCCTACCTTATGGAGTTCGTGGGCCGGCTGGCCCGGGTGAACAAAGGGAGGGTATTCTACACCTCCGCGGAGAATCTGGGCGAGTACCTGCTGGTGGACTACCTGACCAGCAAGCGCAAGCGCATTAGCGCCTAGTGTGGTGTCCCAGAAGTTCGTTGCATTGCCGTTTCCACTCTCACCCCCACCTTAATCCTCCCCCGTCAAGGGGGAGGAAAGGGGGCCCTTCCCCCCTTGCGGGGGAAGGGCAGGATGAGGGGTGTCCCAAGCGGCACGACTTTGGCAATCATCTTCAGGGACACCACACTAAACATTAATGCACTGCCGGGGCCTTCCCGGTGAGCAGCCAGGACTATCCAGCAGGCTATGCTCCAGACGCCCCCAGTTTCTGAAGCGCCTCCCTGAAGCGGTCGGCGTGGGCCTTCTCCGCCTTGGCCGTCGCCTCGAACCAGCGGGCGATCTCCTCCTGCCCCTCCTGGCGGGCCACCCGGGCCATCTCGGGGTACATCCGGGTGTACTCCTCGGTCTCCCCCTGTAGGGCCGCCTCGAGGTTCTCCCGGGTGCTGTTCACCCCTTGGAGGTGATGCAGGTGCTGGAGGGCGTGGGCGGTCTCCCCCTCGGCGGTGGCGCGGAAGAGGTTGGCTATCTCGGGGTAGCCCTCCTCGTCTGCTTTGCGGGCGAAGGCAGTATACTTGCGGTTGGCCTGAGACTCCCCGGAGAAGGCAGCCTTCAGGCTCTCTTCGGTACGGCTCATGTTACCTCTCCTAGCTAGTGTCCTGTCTCGTTAATTCTTTGAGTAATTCTGACGCCTACCTACTCGGTTCACGCCCTTGGTGGCGGCAGATACCTTACCCCCCAGCCCCCTCTTCCTTCGGCTGCGCTCAGGACAAGCTCTGCAGGAGAGGGGGCTGGGCATAGCCCAGACCCACGAAGGGATACGTGGCAACCCGTCTGCCCTGCAAACCAGAAGTCCATCGTGGGTGCGGGCGAGCCCGCTGGGGGACACCCCCAGACCCCCAGCAGGCCGACTTGTCGGCCTGCACCCGCACGAGCCCTGGTTCATTCCATGTATTTCGGAGACGGGACACTACACAGGTATGCGGTACTTCTCCACCAGGGAGTGGACG
>JACPQK010000043.1 GCA_016190535.1 Chloroflexota bacterium
ATACAGGGAGGGCGGCCAGCCAGAGACCTGCGGCCAGCCGGGACAGCCACAACAGCTTTGCCTTCGCCTTGACAGACACCTCCCCAGAGTATGGGCGGGAGATACCCCTGGCCCTGCGACGTGCCACCTTCTTGGACAACCGTACCCTCAGGGGGATTGTAGCCCACCCCGCGGGACATTTCCACCTGTCCCGGATGTGGGTAGAGTGTGTCATTCTGAAGGAGTCCTTCCGGGGAAGGACGACTGAAGAATCCGTCCCCGGTAGAGGTCTGCTGTGGTGGTAGGGATGCTTCGTCCTTCTTCGGAAGAACTCAGCATGACACACTGCAAAGATTCGGCTCCCCCGTCAAACCAGAATTGATACATTACGCTGACGTAAGAAAACGGTGTATTATGGGGACAAATGTGTCGCCGGGTGGCCCTTGTTTAGGGCTCTGGCCCGCCTGGTCTACAGGCACGCCTGGTTGGTGCTGGGGCTTTGGGGTGCCCTGTTCGTGGTGGGGGCGCTCTTTGCCCCCCGGCTCCCTCGTGCTCTCAGCGGTAGCTCCTTTACTATAGAGGGGCTGGAGTCGGTGCGCACCCAGCGGCTCCTGGAGCAGGAGCTGGACCTCTCGGCGGCCACCCTGATGCTCGTCCTGCATAGCGATTCCCTGGCCGTGGATGCCCCTGCCTTCATAGCCGAGGTGGAGGCCCGGGCCCAGGCCCTGCGCTCCCTCCCCATGGTGACAGAGGTGGTCACTCCCTCTGCCAACCCCCGGCTGGTCTCCGCCGATGGGCACACCGCCTACGCCATGGTGCGGCTAGCCGGCAATAGCGATGAGTCCCTGGAGCAGTGGCCAGAGCTGGAGGCCGCCCTGGGCCCCGGCCAGCTCCACCTGTGGCCCACGGGCACCGTCCCCGTCTACTACCGGCTCATTGAGCTCAGCGAGAGCGACCTGCGGCGGGCGGAGATGGTGTCCTTGCCCCTGGCCCTGCTGGCCTTGCTCCTGGTCTTTGGTGCAGTGCTGGCCGCCGGGCTTCCCGTAGTGATGGGTGGGGTGGCCGTGACCGTTACCCTGGCCCTGCTCTATTTCCTGGCCCTTCGGCTGGAGCTGTCCATCTTTACCATGAACCTGGCCTCCATGCTGGGCCTGGGGTTGGCTATCGACTACTCCCTGTTCATCGTCAGCCGTTTCCGGGAGGAGCTGGACCATGGGGGGATAGGGGGGAGTCTGGAGGCCACCCTGGCCACGGCGGGGAAATCCGTGCTCTTCTCCGGTAGCACCGTGTTCATCGGCATGTCGGGCTTGATGCTCTTCCGCTCGCCCACCATGAGGTCCATGGGCCTGGGCGGCGCTCTGGTGGTGCTGGTATCCGTTCTGGCGGCCCTCACCCTGCTCCCTGCTCTGCTCTCCCTGCTGGGCCACCGCGTCAATGCCTGGTCCCTTCTCCGGGGGCGCGGGGGTGGGGCCTTCTGGCAGGCTGTATCCGGGAGAGTGATGCGCCACCCCTGGCCCATCCTGATTGTGGTGGTGTTGTTCCTGGTGGCCCTGGGCACCCCCTTCCTCAACGTGAGGCTGGGCACACCGGGTGCCTCCAGCCTGCCTCAGGGGGAGACCGCCCGCCTCGGCTACGAGAGGCTGCGCCAGGACTTCGGAGAAGGAGAGATGTCCCCCGTGCTGCTGGCCGTCACCTCCCAGGACACCCTGGCCGCCCCCGAGAGGCTGGCCGCGCTCCAGGAGCTGGTGCTGGATTTGAAGGCCCACCCCCAGGTGGCCCGGGTGGAGAGCGTGCTGGACCTGGCATCCCCTGGTGCGCCCGCCTCCCTCCTGGCCCAGTACCTCTCCAACCCCGCCACCATCCCTGTCCCGGAGCTGCGCAAGGCGGTGGAGGGAGTCTTCACCCCCCAGGTGGCGCTGGTGAGGGTGGTGCCTCGCTCCTCCACCTTCTCCGACGAGACCAGGGGTCTGGTACAGGATATCCGCAAGATGTCCCCGGGAGGGGGCCTCCAGGTCATGGTCACCGGGATGACTGCCGACGTGATGGATAGCGATGCGGCCATGTTCCAGGATACCCGCTGGCTGGTGCTCTGGATCGTGGGGGCAATGTACTTTATGCTGGCCCTCGCCTTCCGGTCGGTCATCATCCCCCTCAAGGCTCTGGTGATGAACACCCTGAGCCTGGGGGCCAGCTATGGTGCCCTGGTGTACATCTTCCAGGAGGGGCATTTTCAGGGCCTGCTCAACTTCACGGCCCAGGGCTTCCTCGAGTCCAGCACGCCGGTGCTCCTCTTCGCCATCCTCTTTGGCCTGAGTATGGACTACGAGGTCTTCCTGCTCAGCCGGGTCAAGGAGGCCTATGACGCTACAGGAGACAACCGGGCCAGCGTGGGCCAGGGCCTGGCCCGTACCGGCTCCCTCATCACTGGGGCAGCAGCGGTGCTTATCCTGGTGGCGGGGTCCTTCGCCCTGGCGGACATCGTGATGATCAAGGCCATAGGGGTGGGCATTGCCCTGGCCATCCTCATAGACGCCACCATAGTGCGCGCCCTGCTGGTGCCGGCTACTATGAGGCTGCTGGGCAACCTGAACTGGTGGGCACCCAGCTTCCTGCGGGGTCGGGGGGCTACCTTCGACTAGACCCCGTCTCTGGCCTCGTCGGGGCTGCGGAGGCGGCTACCGCCTCTGCCCGCGGCTGCCTCCGCAGCAACCAGGCCAGCAGTATGCTCACCTGGTAAAGGACGATGAGGGGCAGAGCTACCAGGCTCTGGTTGATGGGGTCGAAGGTAGGGGTGATGATGGCCCCCAACACGAAGGCGAGGACGATGGCCCACCGCTGGAAGCGCCAAAGGGTGCGGTGGCTGATCACCCCTAGCCGGGCCAGGAAAGCCACCACCAGGGGCATCTCGAAGACAACCCCCACCCAGAAGACCAAGGTGGTCACCACATTGACATAGTTGCCAATCCTTATCTGCGGCCGGGCTATATCTCCTCCCCAGCTCAACAGGAAGCGAAGGGCGGGGGGCACCAGCACGAAGTAGGCGAAGGCGGCGCCTGCGGCGAAAGCCAAGAAGGCCGCGGGCAACAGGGCGTATAGGAAGCGCTGCTCCCGAGGGGTCAGGCCCGGGGA
>JACPQK010000044.1 GCA_016190535.1 Chloroflexota bacterium
ACGCTGACCTGAGCCTGGCGAAGGATACTTCGCGCCGCACAGAAAGACAGCAAACGGTGTCTCCATGACCTTTTGAGCCACAGCCCCTCGATGGGGCAAGGATACAGCTTGCCCTGAGCAAGGCGAAGGGGTGAGGGTGAACCCCAGCCTGCGTAAAGGCGCAGTGTTTTGTTGATGACCATAAGGGTGGGGCTACGTTGCACGACAGGAATGCTATATGGCGGTCCCTGAAGGTACTAGCCCTGGCCTTCAGGCCAGGGCTACGGGCCTATGTCATGCCGATTTTGACAGGAGCGAAGGGCCTACGTGTGGTGCCAGTGTACGCTGATTTTTTGTAACGAATCATTAGACGGCCCCCCTAGAATCTGATATTATGCATGTTTGCAAAAGTATGCGAAGTGAAGCACAAAAGGCACTAAGGGCAGGGAGGTGAGAGCACCTGAGAATACAAAGGCGGGTCCTGAGACTACTTGCTGTAGGAATAGACAGCGCTAGAGCAAAGGAGGGATAAATGAAAAAGCTGCATTGGTGGTCCGTAATGCCCGTGCTGGCGCTCATATTCGCTGCGTGCGGGCCCCAGGCCGGGCCGGCGGGAGGAGTGCCCCAGGAGCTCCGGGCTAACCTGGCTGGTGAGCCTCAGACCCTCGACCCCAACCGGGCCTCTTGGGCCGGCGACCTCACGGTGATCTCGCAGGTGTTCGAGGGCCTTCTGGGCTTCAACCAGGACCTTTCTCTCAAAGCTGTAGGCGCTAGAGAGATCCCTTCAGTACGCAACGGCGGTATCTCCGGCAATGGTTTGATCTTTACCTTCAAGCTGCGCGACGACGTGAGGTGGAGCGATGGCCAGCCAGTAACCGCCCAGGACTACGAGTACAGCATCAAGCGCACCCTCAGCCCAGAGCTGGCCGGCGATTACTCCTTCCTGTTGCTGGACATCAAGGGGGCCCTGGAATACAACGGAGCGACCGGCAAGTCGCCTGCCGAGCTCCAGGCGCTCAGGGATGCCGTGGGCGTCAAGGCGACAGACAACAGCACCCTTCGCATCGAGCTTGCTCAGCAGAGCTTCAGCTTCCTCCAGCGCATGGCCCTGTGGCCCGCCTACCCGGTGCGCCAGGACATAATCGAGAAGAATGGTGACAAGTGGACGGATCCGGCCACCTACATTGGCAACGGCCCTTTCAAGCTCACGGAGTGGGTCCACCAGGACCACCTCACCCTGGAGGCGAACCCCAACTACTGGGGCAGCAAGCCCAAGCTCAGCAAGGTCGTCCTCAAGATGATCACCGACGTCAACGCCGAGCTGGCCGCCTACAAGAACGGGGAGCTGGAGATGAGCCGCGTGCCCCCGGGCACGGAGAAGGCCACCCTGGCCGACCCGGTGCTCAGCAAGGAGATCCTGCGCTACAATGAGCTGGTCACCTTCGCCTTCCAGTTCAACGTGACCAGGCCCCCCTTCGATAACGTCAAGGTGCGCCAGGCCATCAATACGGCCATAGACCGCGACACCTTCATTAACCAGGTGCGCGCCGGAGTTGGCAAGCCCGCTCTGAGCTGGATCCCCCCCGGGATGCCTGGCTACGATGCGGAGCTTGGCAAGCAGTACATCTTCAACCCGGACAAGGCGAAGCAGCTTCTGACCGAGGCCGGCTACCCCGGGGGCCGGGGCCTGCCTCCCATCAAGTTCCAGTTCGCGGACACTGCGGGCAACCGGGTCATCGCCCAGTTCCTCCAGGGGCAGATGAAGGATAATTTGGGCATCAACGTCGAGCTCGACCCCATGGAGCCCAAGGCCTTCCAGCAACTGGTGAACGATGAAAAGCATATGTGGGCCTGGTTCGGCTGGGGCGCGGACTATCCCGATCCCGACAACTGGCTGCCCGATATCTTCGGGACTGGCGCGAGCATCAACCATACCCTTTACAGCAACCCAGAGTTCGACGAACTCAAGAACAGGGCCCTGGCAGAGCCCGATGCCGCCAAGCGCCTTGACCTGTGGAAGCAAGCGCAGAAGCTGGTTATTGATGATGCGCCCATTGCCACCATGTTCTATCGAGAGCGGTTCGTGCTGGTCAAGCCCTACCTGAAGGGCCTGAAGACCACTAGCATGGACCACCAGATAAGCGGTGACTTGTTCTGGACCGGGGTAGCCATCGAGAAACACTAGTACTTAGTTTCAAGATTACCTGTACTACAAAAGAGTCCCTCTCCCTTGACGGGAGAGACCAGGTGAGGGTGAAATTGAAGCTACCCCTCACCTTAATCCTCTTCCGCAAGGGGAGAGGAAATGGTACAGGCAACTATGCAACTAAGTACTAGGCGAGGGCCTGCAACCCGTGCAGAGGGCCTGGCCACGAACAAGAGCCGGGCCCTCTGTGCCGTTTCTGCTACTATGTAAATAGCTATGCTCAAGTACACCATCCGCCGTCTGCTCTGGATGGTCCCCGTTCTCCTGGCCGTCGCCAGCGTGACCTTTGTCCTGATGCACCTGGTCCCCGGCGGCCCCTGGGACCGGGAGAAGACGCTGCCCCCCCAGGTAGTCGCCAACCTTAACGCTAGATACGGCCTGGACCTGCCCCTTCCCCAGCAGTATCTCCGCTACCTGGGCAACCTGTTGCGCGGGGACCTGGGCGTCTCCTACATCTACCAGGACCGCAACGTCACCGAGATATTGCGCCAGGGTCTCCCCATCACCGCCACCTTGGGACTGGTGGCTTTCGGTTGGGCCATCGTCCTGGGTGTTTCCCTGGGCATGGCCGCTGCCCTGCGCCGCAACACGACTATCGACTACGCTAGCGTGTTCTTCGCTACCGTGTTCGCCAGCACCCCGGGTTTCGTGCTGGGCATAGTCCTTATCATCATCTTCTCCGTGTGGCTTCATCTGCTACCCACCAGCGGCTGGGGCAGCCTGAAACAGGTGCTCATGCCGGCCCTGGCGCTGGGGGCGCTACCCGCTGCCTTCATCGCCCGGGTCACCCGGGCCAGCGTCCTGGAGGCCCTCCGACAGGACTACGTGCGGACAGCCTACGCCAAAGGCCTGATGTCCCGCACCATCTTCTACAAGCACGTCCTGAGAAATGCCCTGATCCCCGTCTTGACCATCGCCGGCCCGGAGCTGGCCTTTCTGGTCACCGGCTCTTTCATCATCGAACAGGTATTCTCCGTACCAGGCGTAGGCCGGCTATTCGTCCAGGGCGTGTTCGCCCGGGACTATGGCCTGATCATGGGGAGCATCATATTCTACACCCTGGTCATTGCCTTCCTGAACCTGGTGGTTGACCTTACCTACGCGGTGGTGGACCCCCGCATCCGGTACCAATAGGGGGTGGGGATGACCTCGCCGTACCGGCCAGCCAATGCGGCCATACCTACCCCGGTGCCGGAGGCCGTTAGGCCTGCCCGGAGCCTGTGGCGAGATGCCTTTGACCGCTTGCTGCGCAACCGGCTGGCCCTGGCCGGCGGCATTGTCATCCTCATCTTCGCCCTACTGGCCCTATTCGCCCCCTTCGTGGTCCCTCACAACCCCATAAAGCAGGACCTGTTCGCCATCCAGGAAAGCCCTTCCTGGAGCCACTGGTTGGGCACTGACTTTCTGGGCCGGGACGTGCTGGCCCGCCTGATTCATGGCGCTCGCACATCCCTGAGCGTGGGCCTGTTCACTCAGCTCATTGTGCTGGCCATTGGCCTGCCCCTGGGGGCGGCCGCTGGCTACCTGAGCAGCCGCTGGGACAACGCCCTCATGCGCTTCACCGACGTGATGTACGCCTTCCCCGACCTGCTGCTCATCATCCTGCTGCGGGCGATCCTGGGAGGTAGCATCTACATGGTGTTCCTGGCTATTGGCCTGGTAGCCTGGGTAAACATCGCCCGCCTGGTGCGGGGCCAGGTGCTGTCGCTGAAAACAGTGGAGTACGTGGCTGCGGCCCGCGTCCTGGGTGGCAGCGGTCCCTACATTCTGATACGCCACATATTGCCCAACGCCCTCGGGCCGGTCATCGTTGCCACGACCTTCCTCATCCCCCGGGCCATCTTCGCCGAAGCAGCGCTGAGCTACATTGGCATCGGCGTCAAGCCACCTACCCCAAGCTGGGGCAGCATGATCCAGGACGGCTTCGGCGTCATCTTTGCGGCACCCCACCTGGTGCTGTTCCCCGCCATCGCCATTGGCATGGTGATGATGGCCTTCACCTTCCTGGGGGACGGCCTACGAGACGCCCTCGATCCCAGGCTGCGGGGTGCTGGGGGCCGCCTCCGCTAATAGCTGCCACCCAAGTCTGCCCAAGGTCAGCCTTGCCCCTGTCGGCTACGGCTGCTCTTCGGGCAGGCCAGGCTCAGTAAGCCGACGCAGGTCGAAGGCCTCCTCCAGTTGCTCCGATGTAAGCAGCCGCTTCTCCAGCACCAACTGCCGGACGGTAATCCCGCGGGCCTGCGCCTCCTGGGCCACCCGCACCGCCCCCTCGTAGCCCAGATAGGGGCTGAGGGCCGTGGCCAGCCCCAGGCTGCGCTCCGCCAGCCCCCGGCAGCGCTCCAGGTTCGTCGTAATACCGGAGATACAGCGTTCCGTGAACACCTGGACCCCGTTTCGGAGCAAGTCCAGGGAGGAGAAGAGGTTGTGGGCAATGACCGGGGTCATCACGTTGAGGTCAAGCTGGCCCGCCTGGGTAGCCAGGGAGACTACCAGGTCGTTGCCTACTACCTGGAGGGCCACCATGTCCATGACCTCGGCCATGACGGGGTTCACCTTGCCCGGCATGATGGAAGAGCCCGGCTGTACCGGAGGCAGGTTGATCTCCCCCAGGCCGGTACGCGGCCCCGAGCTCAGCAGTCTCAGGTCATTGGCGATGCGGATGAGCTCCAGGGCCAGGAGCTTGAGGGAGGAGGACAGGGCCGCCAGGGCCGCCGTGCTCTGGGTGACCTCGAAGGGGTCTGAAGGTGGTCGCAGGGGAAGGCCCGTGAGAACGCTCAAACGGGAGGCTACCTCCTCCCGGTACCTGCTCGGTGTATTCAGCCCGGTACCCAGGGCAGTGGCCCCCAGGTTTATCTCCTCCAGCTCTGGGGAGGCCTGCTCGATCCGGGAGGACGCCCTGGCTATTGCACTGGCGTAGGCACCGAACTCCTGGCCCAGGCGCAGGGGCACTGCATCCTGGAGGTGGGTCCGGCCCGACTTCAGCACTTCGTCGAACTCCTCTGCCTTAGCTAATAAGGCTTGCTCCAGCCCCCGGAGCACCGGCAGCAGGCGGCCTACCAGGAAGAGGCAACCCAGCTTCACCGCCGTGGGGAAGAAATCGTTGCTAGACTGGGACATATTCACGTGGTCGTTGGGATGGACCAGGCGGTAGTTGCCCCGGCGCCCGCCCAACAGCTCGATGGCCCGGTTGGCGATAACCTCGTTGGTGTTCATATTGTGAGACGTGCCTGCCCCGGCCTGGAAGGGGTCCACCATGAAGTGCTCCTGCCACTGGCCGGCGGCCACCTCGGCGGCGGCCTGGACGATGGCCCTGCCCAGGCGGGGTTCCAGTTGCCCCAGGGCCATATTCGCCTCGGTGGCCGCCTGTTTGACGAGCGCTGAAGCCCGCACCAGCGCGGGATGGGGGCGGCCCCCGCTTATGGCGAAGTTCTCTCTCGCCCGGAGGGTCTGCACCCCGTAGAGGGCCTCGTCAGGCACCTCCCTCTCTCCCAAGGCGTCTTTTTCCTTCCTCATAGCAACGCACCCTCCCTTGCCTTCGATTGGCGCACCAGCCCCAGCAGGGCGGTGCCCATGGCGATATAGACCAGGCAACCCAGGAGAAGGACAGTATAGCCCTGACCGGGCTGCCGGGCGTTCAAGAGGTCTATGATGGGGCCCCAGAGGCGGGCCACCACGCCACCCAGCGCCGCCAGGTTCACCAGGCCCAGGTAGTGGGCGGCGCGCTCCGCGGGCACCAGGTCCGTGGCCAGCGCCCAGCTATTGACCAGGAAAATACAGGTGGCTACGCCTAAGAAGGCGCTGGAGAGGAGCACCTGAAGCTCGCTCCGGGAGAGGAGCAGCCCCAGTACCCCCAGCGAGCTGATGAGGCCAGCGGAATACAGCATCGTCCTCCGCCCCCAGCGGTCCCCCAAGCGGCCTACGGGATAGGCCAGGGCCAGCACCATGCCACCCCCGATCACCGCCAGGTAGCCGGCCGTGCGGGCGGGGCTGCCTACCCCCACCACGTCGTCCAGATAGTAGTAGGCAAAGGCCTGAATAGAGCCCAGGGCCACCAGCACGAAGAAGCGGGAGAGGAGGTACCACCGGAACTCCGGGTGCTCCGCCCAGCGCAAGTCCAGCGCCTTTCTCCCTCTGTTCGTCCAGGGTGGGGCCGCGCCAGGGCGGCCTCCCCTCTCCCTGACCAGCAGGACAGTAGCCAGGGAGGCCAAAACCAGCAGGGCCGCCAGAGAGCCCAAGGAGAGCCAGAGCCAGCCA
>JACPQK010000005.1 GCA_016190535.1 Chloroflexota bacterium
CTTCGCTCCTGTCAAAATCGGCATGACATAGGCCCGTAACCCTGGCCTGAAGGCCAGGGCTAGTACCTTCAGGGGCCATGATAAGCTTCGCTCGCAATGACATAAAACGGGGTCTCCTTGACCTTTTGAGACAAGGCCCCCTGGCGGGGGAGGGGGAGACCTGCCCCGTTAGGCGTAGGGGCCGAGGAAGGTGCCGCCGATGATGTGGAGGTGGCCATGCTCCTGGCTCTGCATCGCGTCCGGCCCGAAGTTTGAGAGGACCCGGAAGCCATTGGGGCAGAACTTCCTGCCTATCTCGATGGCCACCTGGCCCACCAGCCCCACGTCTTGCCACATCTCCTGCTGGCTCACATGCCGCCGGGGCAGCACCAGGAGCATCACCGGTGCCCAGTGGAGGATGTTCTCGATGACCACCACACTGTTATCCTGGTAGCGGATGGCCCCTGGCTCCTCCCCGGCAATGATGCGGCAGAAGACGCAGTTCCGGTCTTGCCCCATGGCGGCCGCTAGCTCCTCGGGCTGTAGCGACGCCGGGGCCTGGACAAGGATGGCCCTTCCCCCACCCTCCCTGCCCGGAAGTCCGGGGCCTCCATATGTACCACCGTGCTCACCCGCAAGTCCACCATGCGAGAGCCAAAGGGTGCCTCCATTTCATCCTCCCCCAGCGGGCTGGTGATGACCGTAGGCAGGCGGGCGGTATGACGGTAGTTCAATAGCTGATAGAGCTTTTCCTGGGCCCAGGGGGTCCCCGTGTGTACCCCGAAGTCGTCCAGGAGAAGGAGGGGGACCCGGCGCACCTCCTCGAAGAGGGAGTCATAACTGAGGCGGCTGTCAGGGGAGAAGGCGGCCCGGAAGTGGTCCAGCAGGTCCGGGACAGAGGCGAAGAACACTGACTGGCCTCGGCGCAGGCAGAAGTTGGCAATGGCCGCCGCCAGATGGGTCTTGCCACAGCCCGTACCCCCCAGGAGCACCAGCCAGCCCTCAGGGGCTTCGGCAAACTCCCGGGCCGCCCGGAAGGCGTAGCGCAAGCTCTCCTTGGCCCGCGAGTCCCCCCCACCCAGGTGCAGCCCCTGGGTATCAAAGCTGTCGAAGGTCATGGAGGAGAGCATCGACAGGTCCACCCCGAACTGCTGGACGGGGGGCAGCTCCCGGCGGCCGACCTCCCACGTCTGCCGCCCGAAGAGGATATTGGGGTCTGTGAGGCGGCTGCGCCACCTCTCCTCCACATCATTCAGGGAGATAGCAGTGATCACGGTGGGGAGCTGGGCCATATAGCGGTGGTTGATTATCTGGAAGAGCTTCTCCCGGGCCCAGGGAGTGCTGCTCTGTGCCCCCAGGTCATCCAGGACAAGGAGGGGCGCTGTGCGCACCTGCTCGAAGAGGGTATCGTACTCCACCTCGTGATGGCTGGGGGAGAAGGTGCTGCGCAGATGGTCCAACAGGTCCGGGATGGAGGCAAAAAAGGCCGGATGCCCCTGGCCCAGCCTCCGGTTGGCGATGGCTGCCGCCAGATGGGTCTTGCCGCAACCGCTAACCCCGGTAAGCACCAGCCATCCCCGGGGCTCCGCGGCGAAGGCTCTGGCGGACTCCAGCGCCCGGGCAAAGCGCTCCTGGTTCTCGGGGCTGGCGCTGCGCCCCTGGGGCAGCAGCGCCTCGAAGGTATGCTGGGAAAGCGGGCCCAGGTTGCTGTAGAGCAGAAGGTGGGTACGCCGCTCCTTCTCCAGCTCCTGCCGCCTGCAGACGCAGGCCACCGCTTCGCCGAAGCGGGGGTGGTCCGCCGGAACATCAGGGGTGACCCAGCCCACACCCCCACAGTGGGGACAGAGGGCTTCCCGGCTTTCAGCCCCAGTAGGGGTGGCGGGGACGCCCCTGGGCTGGACGCCGGGCACGGCCCGTTTCAGGATATCTCCCAACCTCTCCATGGTCTTTTCCTTCCGTAGCCCACCTTTCCAGGATACGGTGAATGTACCTCCAGTTGCGCTTGTTCAGGGATACCGCCTCACGGAAAGCCTCCCCTATCCAGGCGGCGGGGTATTTCTTCTCCGCCTCCGCCAACTCCTCCACCACCATAGGGGTGAGCAGGCCGATATTCTGCTCGTAGAGGGAGAATATGCTAGCCGGAGGCTGGCCGGGCACGGAGGGAGCAGGCGGTAGCGCCGCCGTCCCCCCTGGAAGCTCCAGGGCCAGCTCCCCCCGCGCCACGCGGTCTGCCGCCCTCCGAGAAGAGGCATCGTTTACCAGGTAAAGCCGGCGGCTCACCTCATCCCGCTCCACGTCCAGGGCCAGCAGCGTCCCCCGGGCCACGGCCAACTCTAGGGCTACCGACAGTTGGGCCTTACCCAGGCCCGCCTGGAGGACGGGATCGGCTGCCAGCTCATCGTAAGTTACAAAGCGGGGGTAACGACGCGCCTGCCCCAGTTTCCAGAACAGGTGCAGGCACACCCGGAGCTCCGCCAGGTCCTGGACCTGGGGCAGCACCTCCGAGAAGAAGAGGCTGGGAATGGCCACCCCCTGGGCCTGGGCCGGAAATCCCGAGAAGGGCTTCCCTTCCACCGGGGCAGAATCTGCGATAAGGCTCATTCTAGCTCTATCTCGTCCCGGGTGGCGGGCAGGCTCTCGAACTTGGCCAGGTAGTCCTTGAAGTGTAACTTGAACTGGCCCACGGGTCCGTTGCGGTGCTTGGCCACGATAAGACGGGCGATCCCTTTGGGGTAGGGCTCCAGGGGGTGGGTCCGCTTCCAGTCCTCCTCGGAGTGGTAGGCGTCCTCCCGGTGGATGAAGAGCACCACGTCGGCATCCTGCTCGATGGAGCCGCTGTCCCGGAGGTCCTGAAGCTGGGGAATATGGTCCGGCCGGCTCATTACCGCCCGGCTAAGTTGCGACACGGCGAGCACAGGGACTAGCAGCTCCCGGGCCAGGCCTTTCAGGGAGCGGGAGATCTCACTGATCTTCTGCACCTGGTCCCGATAAACAGGCTCATGGATAAGCCCCAGGTAATCCACGATGAGCAGGCCAATACCATTGGGCCGCTCGCTGTGGAGCTGGCGGGCCTTGCTCCGCATCTGCGCTACGCTGAGTAGCGGGGTATCGTCCACGTAGAGAGAGGCCTCGGAGAGGACACCGGTGGCCTCCATAATGGCCCGCTCTTCCGCCTCGTTAAAGCTGCCCAGGCGCAGCCGCTGGCTGTCCACCCCGGACTCGCAGGCCAGCAGGCGCTG
Source organism: Chloroflexota bacterium (assembly GCA_016190535.1). Next base: position 3,219 of record JACPQK010000005.1, read on the forward strand.
GGCCAGTTGGTCCTTGGCCATCTCCAGGCTGAAGAAGGCTACGGTGGCCCCGCGGGTCAGGGCAGCATAGCGGGCGATGTTGAGGGCCAGGGCACTCTTGCCCAGGCCAGGGCGAGCGGCCAGGATAACCAGGTCCGAGGGGTGGAAGCCCCCCAGCAGCTTGTCCAATTCCCGGAAACCGGTGGGCACGTGGGGACGACGGCTCTGGAGGGCGGCTGCCGGGGCCAGGGGGCTCTCGGCCAAGAACTGGTCTATGACCTCTCTAATGTGAACAAATCCCCGGTCAGAGCTATCGGGGCGGCGCAGGCGGTAGAGCTCAGCCTCAGCATGGCTCAACACCTCGTCCACATCAGCCCCCCCCTCGTAACCCAGGCGAGCGATCTTGCCCGCCGCCTCTATTAGCCGCCGCATGATGGCGGTGCGATGGACGATGCGGGCATAGTGCTCGATGTGCAGGGAGGTAGGCACCTGGGCGGCCAGGGTGCTCAGGTAGGCCACTCCCCCCACCCCCTCCAGACGTCTCTGCTGGGCCAGCTCATGGGCCAGGGTCACCTGGTTAACGGCCTCGTTGCGCTGGTAGAGGGCGAGGCAGGCCTGGTAGCACCACTGGTTCCGGTCCCGGAAGAAGTCCTCCGGCTTGAGAAAGGTGGCAATCTGATAGATAGCCTCCCCATCGATGATCAGAGAGCCGATGACGGCCTCCTCCGCCTCAACGTCATGGGGAGGCAGGGGCTCCGCCCGCTCCACGGGAGGCCGACCCCTCTCGGCCTGGGCCGCGGGCTCGCCGAGGCTGGCTTCCATCAGGCCTCCGCTTCCACCGCCACGGTGATGGTGGGAGTGACGTCAGCGCCCAGGCGCACCTGAACGGGATGGCTACCCAACTGGCGCAGGGGATCCTCCAGCAGCACCTGGTGCCGGTCAATGGGCCGGCCCATCTGGCGGGAGAGTTCCTCCGCAATTTGGGCGCTGGTAACCGAGCCGAAGAGCTTGCCCTCGGCCCCCGCCCTGGCCCGGATGGTGACCTCCATGCCCTCCAGGAGCTGGCCCAGCTCCCGGAGATCAGCCTCCACCCTGGCCCTGGCCCGAACAGCTTTGGCTTTTAGCTGTTCCACCTGGGACAGGGCCGCAGCCGTTGCCAACTCGGCTAGCCTGCGGGGGAGGAGGTAGTTCCGGCCATAGCCATCGGCCACCTCCTTGACCTGCCCCGCCTGTCCCAGACCCGGCACGTCCTGGAGCAATACAATCTTCATTTAGAACACCTGTACAATAGAGTCTAGCCTATCCTTCGACCACGTCAAGCGGGCACCAGCACTAACACCCCCAACGAACGGAGAAGTGTGCCTACCGTGCGCCGCTGCTGCGAATTATAGGGGGCGGCAGATAGGCCCTGTCAACGCCAGCCCAGATAGAGAATCCGGGGACTGTTATGAATATCCCTCTGCTTGACGGGAGCGGGCGAGGGTGACTGTCAACTCTTCTCTGGGAGAAGGTCTCTGTGAGGGAGAGGACACTAGCGTCTGCCCGTTGTCTGGGGAGCCGTAAACCAGGGCCGGGCAGTGAGCACCTCGTAGTCCGTCATCCCCTGGTCTTCGAAGCAGATGCCCAGGCTCTCCAGATCAGCCTTTACCTGACGGTATATCCTCCAGGATTCCGCAGTAGGCTCCAGGCTGTTCTCTTCGTAGAAGGGGCGGCCAATCCCTGTGCCCGAGTAGGTCCTGGTGGCCCCGGATACCAGGGTGTTACCTTTGTCCAGGTACCTGGACTCTACCTGGTGGAAGAGGTCCAGGGCCTGGTCTCGCCTCATGCCTGCCACGGAATGGAATACTCCGCCCACGACCCTGACCTCCAAGCTTACGGCCAGCCCCCCACCCCTGGCGGCCAGACAGGGCAGGGCCCGCTGCCAGGCCACACCACTGGCCGCCGCCGCCACGGCGCTAGCCGCCCTCATGTAGAGGATAGTGGCGAGGTCTGGTGTGGAGGTAAGCCTGTAGGCATGGCTGCATATGGGGATATGGCTCCGATGGGCGATGGCCCGAGCGGCAGCAGCGCTGGCATCCACGCTGGTATCCAGGCCTCGCGCTACCTGGGCCCTCAAAGTGGCGATGGACCCCTGGCTGTAGGCCAGGGTGCCCAGGACGTTGGCCACCATCATGACGGCGGCCTCCTCAGGCCCTCTACAGTAGGCACCCAGAACGGTCAGGCAGCTTATGTGGGGCACCCCACCCATCTCCTTGCAGGCAATGGCCAGCCGCACCCGGTCCCAATCGATCTTGAGCTCCGGCATAATCTGAAGGGGCACCTGGGCGGTGCGGGGTCGGAAGGCGCCTTTGCTAGTAAAGGCGGCCAGAATGGCCCCTACCGATACGGCGTTGGGTAGCCCGATATACATATCCGGCCTGCCTATCCGCTCCGCTTCATGGCGGCGCCAGCGGGCGTGGGCTATCTCCCAGGCCATCTCTCCGGGTGAATGGGCTACATTGGTCACGCCCTCAATGGAAGACAGCAGGGCGGCGGCCAGCCTCCTCGACTCGTTGTCCCCCTGCTGGGCAGAGGAACGGAGCAGCTCGAGGAAAGGCTCATCAGTAGGCACGTGGACTTGAAGCACTATTGTGGGGGGCCTTCCGTCCCCGGGCTTACGGGCACGAACGGTAAGCTGGTCCTTTCCCAGGCCCAGGGTCTCCTCCATCGGGGTTTCCTCCGCTACCTGGAGGATCTCCTCACGGCTAAACTGGATCGTCCTCTGAGTATCGGTGTTGTAGAGGCCCACCTCGGCCAGCAGGTCAACGCCCGCATCGTAGATGGCACTGGCGGTGGCGTCGTCGGGGACGATCTCCTCGTGGACCAGCTTGATTCCGTAGTCGCTAACCAGGCGGCGGAGCGCCATAGAAAGCTTCAGGTCGTAGTCCTTCTCCTGCATGATAGGGCCCCGCCGTGCCCTTTCCTGGATGTGGGCAATGGGTATCATCCTTGCTTTTCTCCTCTTGTCCAGCTAGTAGTTCTCCCAAGATCGACGCAGGTGGTGTCCTCTGAAGCAGATTATAGCCGATGACCAGGATAGTGTGGGCTGCCGCCACGGCAGCGCCTTAGCAGATTGCTGAAACAAGGGGAGTGCATCTATCTGTCTGCCTAATGCCACCGCCTGGCAGACCACCCGCAGTCTCAGGGTAGCAGCCTTCACCGAGCCACTTCGCCAGCCGAGGCGACCCCATTTCAGACTTGCGGGGCGACACCGAAAGGTGGCGTGGAACGTTCTACCTTTCGTGGGCGCTGGTGGGGCTCAGCGGACACTACTCGAACTTTCTGAGGCCGGAGTTGGTGTCGAGGCTGAGGCGACTCCTAACTCCTCCGGTTAGTCCAAGTGGTACCCAGACCAAGTCTGCGAAAACCCAAGCTGGTGGGTGTCCTATGAAGGGGCCAGCCAATTCTCCACCCGCAGCCCTGGCACTCGTGCGAAATGGCGAACGTTGCCGGTGACTACCGTCAGGTCATGGGTCAGGGCAATGGCGGCGATGCGCAGGTCCGGCTCCCCCAACGGCGTTCCAGCCTGCTCAAGCTCAGCACGGAGCCGACCATACGTCTCCCCGGCACTCCGGTTGAAGGAAAGGACACGCACGTTAGGCCAGACCCGCTCCGCCAACTGCCGCAAAAAGTGCTCCCGCCGTGGATTGCGGTATGCGCCGTAGACCATTTCGCCCACGGTGATGGCGGAGGTGAACTGCTGTTCCGAGGGCACGACGGCGAGTCGGGCGATCAAACTGGGCAGGGGAGAAGGCTTAAGGATCTGGCTCAAGACATCGGTGTCGAAGAGGTACACGGC
>JACPQK010000045.1 GCA_016190535.1 Chloroflexota bacterium
AACCCCCTGAATCCCCCAGTCTTGGGGGACTTATTAAATCTGGGGGATGAGGTATGGGACGGCAAAACAAAGGGGGACCCGCGGCTGAGGTGCAGCTTCACCCGGGGGGTGAATCAGGGCCAAGTCTAAGGCAACTCGGGCAGAAGGGGCAATCGCTAGTTTTGGGCCCATCCCGCTTTGCAGCGGCCCCACGGCGGATGAAAATGCGCGCCGTCTTACCCATACGGCGATGGCCACCGCCTCCATCGAACAACGTAGGGGAGGAACACTGTGTCCTCCCCGGGGCGGGCTTCGTCGTGGGCTTAGCCGAACGGCACAGGGCCAGACCCCTGCGAGGGAATGGGGACCGCGGTATTCGCTGGGGAACACCGCGCCCGCTCCCGGCAGGCCGGGCTGAGGCGTTGCAGGCCGCAGGCAGAGCAGGGGCCAGCAGCGCAGTCTGGCGTGTCTTCGCCCCGCAGCGCCCGCTCATACTCCCGCTTCAGGAAAGCAGGCCGTAGTCCGGTATCCACATGGCTCCAGGGCAGTACCTCATACAAGGAGCGCTCCCGGTGGGCATAGAAGGCAGGGGCGAGGCCGGTATCTTGCAAGGCCTGGTGCCAGTGCCCGTACTGGAAGTGCTCCCGCCAGGAGTCGAAGGCACAGCCCCGTTGCCACGCCCGGTAGACCACCTGCCCCAGGCGGCGGTCTCCCCGCGCCAGGACCGCCTCCAGGAGGCTCTGCTGGGGGTTGGACCAGGCGAGGGCAGCCCCGGTGGGCTTCAGGACCCGGCGCAGCAACTGGTTCTTCTTCTCTATGACCTCCTGTGTGTCCTGGGGCCACCACTGGAAGGGTGTATGGGCCTTGGGGATGAAGGCGGCAGCGCTCACCCGCAGGTTGGGCCTGCGCCCGTTGCTCCGCAGGCGGCTGATCCTGGCTACCAGGTCGGCGATGCCCACCACATCCTCCTCCGTCTCGGTAGGCAGGCCCAGCATGAAGTAGAGCTTGATGCTGCTCCAGCCCCGGTCCAGGGCCAGTTCCAGGGCCTCCAGGATAGTCTCCTCGGTGGCGGTCTTATTGATGGCCTGGCGGAGCCGGTAGGTGCCCGCCTCGGGGGCGAAGGTAAGGCCCAGTTTCTTCTGTTCCTGAAGGGACTCGGCCAGCTTTACCGAGAAGCTGGCCAGGCGCAGGCTGGGCAGGGAAAGACGGATGTGCTCCTCTCCATAGCGGTCCCGGAGGGCCGCTACCACCGTCTCGATGCCGGGATAGTCGCTGGTGCTCAGGGCCAGGAGGGCAATCTCCTGGTAGCCACAGCCCCTCATGAGCTGGCCTGCCGCCTCCACCACCTGCTCCGGGGCACGGCGGCGTAGGGGGCGATATATGGCACCGGCCTGACAAAAGCGGCAGCCCCGGGTGCAGCCCCGCTGGAGCTCCACGGCACCCCGGTCGTGCACCACTTGCAAATATGGCACTACAGGACAGGTGAGCGCAGGGGGCAGTTCAGCAAGCCAGCGCCGAGATACCATGGCCGGCGCTTCCGGCACCGTGGGCACGATGCTGGCCATAGCCCCATCATCGTGGTAGGTCACTTCGTACAGAGAGGGCGCATAGATGCCAGGGATAGCTGCTGCCCGCATCAGAAGCTCCCTCCGTGACCAGCCCTCCTCCTTGCCCAGGGCACAGAGCTCCAGCAGCTCCAGCAGGACTTCCTCCCCCTCGCCCAGGACAAAGAGGTCGATAAAGTCAGACATCGGCTCGGGGTTGAGGGCACAGCTTCCCCCAGCGATGACCAGGGGGTGCGTCTGGTCCCTTTCCTGAGCGAACAGGGGGATCCCCGCCAGGTCCAGCATGTGGAGGACATTGGTATAGTTGAGCTCATGGCCCAGGGAGAAGCCCAGGACGTCGAACTCCCCTAGGGGCCGCCGGGACTCCAGGGAGAACAGGGGCACACGGGCCTGGCGCATCGCCTTTGCCATATCCGGCCAGGGGGTGTAGACCCGTTCAGCGGCGTAATCGGGGTGGGAGTTGACCACATCATAGAGGATGGCCAGGCCCAGGTTGGACATGCCCACCTCGTAGACGTCGGGGTAGGCCAGGACCAGACGCACCCTGGCCTGGGGCTTGGCCACGCTGTTCCACTCGCCCCCCGTATAGCGGGCAGGGCGAGTCACAGAGCGGAGCAGGGAATCGAGGCTATTGTCCAACGGACTACGAGGTCAATTATAGCAGAGCGAATGGAGGGAAAAGTTTATCCGCCAGCCCACGCCATAGGTAAGCCCAAAAGGCTCCAGGCCGTAGTGGCTCCGCACCCTCCCCGGATGCTCCACTTCTACCCCTGGAGTAGCGCCTTGACGGCCTGGGGTATAGGCTGGGGAAGGAGTACAGGCGTTATGTGGCGTTGCACCAGGCTGGCTGTGCCCACCACCCTCAGCTCCTGCAACAGGAGCCGGAACTTCTCCTGGAGGCGTTGGCGCAGGCTGGCCCGCACCTCCTCGGGCAGGGACCAGAGTTGGGCCTTGAAGGGACCCAGCGCCCGCTTGCGCTCCCGGTAGTAGAACTGCGCCTCGGTCACGCCCTTACCAGGACCTCCCAGCTCCTGCTTCAAGTAGTCGTACATGGCCTGGCGCAGGGAGGCAGGAAACTCCTCGCTATCATAGATGATGTTCTGGAACTCGGTGGCCAGGTGTACCTCCGCAGTATCCGTATCCGGAAAGTGGTGGAACATCCCCTCGGGCAGGGTAGAGGCGCCGTGCTGCACCACTCCCGCCAGGCCGTAGCGCTCCCGGGCGGCCTGGGACAACTCCTTCAAGGTCTCGAAGCTAATATCTACCGGCGCTATAGTGCCGTCGGGCAGCACCACACCGCCGTGGTGGGTGCCTGTCTGAACGCTGAGCTTGGTCAGGCGCAGGGTGGCGCTGCCCACCCGCTCCAGGTAGCCCTCCATGAAGGCCACCAGGTCCTCCACGGTGCTGTTGCGTCCCCCCACCTCCCCAATCTCACCTCCCACGGAGACTGCAATTCCGGGCGGCTGTATGCTCCCGATATACTCGACAAGCTCAGCGGTGGTCCGGAAGTTAGGCCCCTGCTGACGATGGAGGTCCACCTGGGCCAGGTCCACCACCGTGGAGGCGTCGATATCGATGTTGTAGAAGCCCGCAGAAATGGATTCTCCCATGAGCTGGCGCAGGGCGGTCATCTCCCCCTGGGGGTCGTCCATATAGCGCGCCCGGTTGACCTGGAAGTGGTCTCCCTGGATGAACACCGGCCCCTGGAAGCCAGCTTTAATGGCGCCAGCCAGCACCACGACGACATATTCGTCGGGAGACTGGCTGGTATAGCCCATCTCGGAGCGGGCCAGCTCCAGCACCAGGGCACCCACCCCCAGCTCCCGGGCGGCGGCGAAGGCCGCCCAGGCCGTATCATAGGGAAGCATGCGGGCGTTGATGGCCGGCACGGTGAATCCCGAGAACTCCCCTCGACCCCGGGCCAGGTAGAGCTCCCCAATGGAGGCCGGGTATATCCCCAGGGCCTGGGCTGCGGACCGAATAAGCCAGCGGGAGGCCTGCCGTAACTGCGAGTCTTTGCCCAATACCGCCTCCCAGACCAGAGGGCCCAGGGCCTCCTCCCGGAAGCGGCGGACGTCCAGGACCTCGAGTCCTCCCGCCGGGCTTAGACGCAGGATGACCGGCAGTCGCCTCATCAGCCCCTGAACTGGGGGGCTTGCCTGCGGGGGAACGTCGGCACTCACGAAATATCCTTGAGCAGCTTGAGATAAGCCTCCGAGGGCCCCTTCAGCCCCTCCCAGGACCAGGCCAAGGGGGAGTAGGTCAGAGCACCGGCGACAACACCTACCATATGGGCATCATAGCCCTGGAGCAGGCCATCCACGGCACCTTCCCCCAGCAAGGCCCCCAGGGCACGGTCCGAGGCTACCGGGGCACCACCCCGCTGTAAATGCCCCAGGATGCAGACGCGGGTCTCCTGCATGGTACATTGCTGGAAGGTAGAGAACACTGCCATAGCCCCGCCAGGGCCGAAGCCCTCTGACACTACCACCAGGCAGCTCCGTTTGCCCTGGGCCAGGCCCTCTACTAAGCGCTGGCAGACCTCGTCTATATCCACCGGCATCTCGGGGATGAGCACCTCTTCGGCCCCGCCCGCCAGGGCCACCTCCAGGGCCAGAAAGCCCGAGTCCCGGCCCATGACCTCCACCACAAAGAGGCGGCTGAGGGCCTCGGCAGTATCCCGCAGGCGGTCGATGGCCTCCAGGGCGGTGTTGACGGCGGTATCGAAGCCCAGGGTGCGGTCACAGCCCGCCACATCATTATCAATGGTGCCCGGCACCCCAAGCAAAGGTGGCCCGCCCTCCTGCCGCAGGGCCAGTGCCCCCCGGAAGGTCCCCTCACCGCCGATGGCTACCAGCCCGTCGATGCCCGCCGAGGCCAGATTGGCTATGGCCTGCCGACGCGCCTCGGCCTTGAAGAACTCGGGGCAGCGGGAGGTGCCCAGTATGGTGCCTCCCCGGTGCAGGATGTTGCTCACGGAGCGGGTATTCATCTCCTGGAAATCGCCCCGGAGCAGCCCCTGATAGCCGTCGGCAATGCCGACCACCCGGAGCCCCCGCCGCAAGGCCACGCGGGTCACCGCCCGGATACAGGCGTTCATCCCAGGGGCATCCCCACCGCTGGTGAGTACCCCGATGGTCTTCATAGGCTACGCTTCCCGCCCACACTCCCAATAGCTCCCAACTTGCTCCCAACCATAATACTACCACCCCTCTGGGGAAATCATTATGGGCTTGCAGAGCAGCCCAGGGCATCCACCCTGGCGCTTCGTTGCAGGGAAAGGGGCACCATTGCTCTCTCCCCTGGTGGGAGGCACCCAGAGGGTACCCGAGGGGGAGATATGTGCCGAGAGGGGCCGTGGCCTCACCCTCCCCCCCGCCCTCCCCCGTCGAGGGGGAGGGGAGTCTCCTCTCCCCGGGCGGGAGAGGATTGAGGTGAGGGGGACCCCTGGACCGGCCCAGCGCTCACCCTGCCCTCTCCCGTCGCGGGTTGCACAGGGCCTGCGCTATGCGGAGTGGCCCTCTACCCCTATAGTCCCCGGCCCAGCTTGTGGCCCTCGAATATGGCGTGCTCCACCCGCCGGGGTGACAGGCAGTCCCCAATGCGATATAGCTCTTTGACCTGCCCCTTGAGCGCCCGGTAAAGACCATCGTTGGCTACCCCCCCCAGGCAGACGACCACCGCGGCTACGTCTCGCAGGGTGGTAACTTTGCCGGTCTGAAGGTCGGCGATCTCCACCGAGTCCTCCAGTATTTGGTTGACGGCGGACAACTGGTGGAAGGTAACCGGCTTCCCCCGCAGACCGCTCAGGAAGACAGGGCGGTCGTTCATCACCATCCCGTGGGCGAAGAGCGGTGCGCTGGTAACGGCGTCCACTATGTGCCCCCGGGCTGCCAGGTAGGCCACAGAATCGGCGCTTTGATTGTGCCCCTCCTCCCCGATCACCACCACCTTTTGGCGTCCCTCCAGTTGCCCGTTCATAACGTCCCAGCAGGTGAATACATGGGCCTGGTCCACGCCAGGTATCCCCGTCAGGTCAGGGCGCACCGGGTGCCAGCCATTGCGCCGGGGAGTGGATCCCGTGGCCAGCACCACGGCATCGGGCCTGAGATCCGCCACCATCTGGGGGGTGACCTCCGTATTGAGCTTCACCTGCACGCCGAGCTTGGCAATCTGTTTGCTCAAGTATTCAACCGTGCTCCCGAACTCCTCGCGGCGGGGGGCCTTTACCGCCAGGTTGACCTGCCCCCCCAGCCTGTCGCTCTTCTCACAGAGGACTACCTTATGCCCCCGCAGGGCAGCCACCCGGGCTGCCTCCAGGCCCGCAGGGCCACCACCCACGATAAGGACGGTCTTCTTCACGGCGGCAGGATGGAGGGTGCCCGTTCCCCACTCCTTCTCCCTGCCCACCGTGGGGTTCTGGATGCAGGTAATAGGATAGCCGGCCAGGTCCCGGGCCAGGCAGCCCTGGCTGCACCCCACACAGGTGCGGATGTCCTCCAGCCGGCCCTCCCGCGCCTTGTTGGGCAGCTCGGGGTCGGCGATG
>JACPQK010000006.1 GCA_016190535.1 Chloroflexota bacterium
TGCGACAGGCTGGTCTACGCTGGATGGATATTGGGTTTACCCCCAGCGAGGACGGTGGGGAGACCCCCAAGGCCGCCACCGTGATGATGCCCGGCTGCTGCGACATCAGCGGCAATCCGGAGCTGGTCTCCGCCTGTCGCTTCTTGCAGAAAATGGGGATTGAATATACCTTCCTGGAGAAGCAACTCTGTTGTGGCGCTCCCCTGGTCATGCAAGCCGTGAGGTCGGGGGAGGACCCCACGCCGGCGGAGAAGTTTTGCCGCGAGTTTGTGGAGACCAACGCCTCCCTGGCCGCAGAGAAGGGTGCCAATACCATGGTGTTTACCTGCACCTGGTGCGCCTACATGCACAAGCGCTTCCTGCCGGATGCCGAGCCGAGGCCGCTGTTCATTGGCGAGTTCCTGCTGGAAAGCCTCAACGGCGCTAGCTTGAAGATGCCCCAGCAGGAGACCGTGGGTTACTTTAGCGGGTGCCCCCACCGCCGCCAGGTGTTCGACCCGGACGAGGTCGTGGACCTGCGCTGGGAAGCCTATCCCCGCCTGCTCTCCAGCATAGAGGGGCTGGAGGTAGTGAACATCCCCAGGTATTGCTGCACCTACTACTGCGACCTGATCTTTGGCTGGGCCAAGAAGCGGGGGCTGCGCACCATAGTGGCCTCCTGCGGCGTCTGCTACCGGCGCTTGCATACGCACTGCCTGAAGGGCATGGGGCAAGGTATCGAGGTCAAGTTCATCACCGACATCGTCATGGAGGCGATGGGCAGCAAGGTCCCGCTCGGGGAGAAGGTCCTGGTATAAACAGAGAGGGGGCTGGCCCCCCTGTCCGGCCCTGGCGGTCAAGGAGAAGCTGCCCCTGGCCGCAGTAGCTCCGCTGTGCGCCAGGAACGAGATGGCTTGGAGAAAGCCAGGGGTTGTTTTGTCCCGGTTACGAAGGAAAAACCTAAGGAGGTGTAACAGATGGCGTATATGATCACTGAGGATTGCCTGGACTGTGGCGCTTGCGAGTGGGAATGCGAAGTCAATCACGCCATCGATGAGGGGAAGACGAAGAGGGGGCAGCCCATCTACGTGGTAGACCCTGCCAAGTGCACGGAGTGTGTCGGCAGCTTTGAATCGCCCCGCTGTGTGGCAGTATGTCCAGTAGACGCCATCCTCAAGAACCCCAAGCATGTGGAGAATAAGGCCCAACTCCTGGCCAAATGGCAAAGCCTCCACCCCGGCCAGCAGCCGGTAGCGGGCACCTATTAACTGGCCATCCCTCAACGCGAACGGGTAACCCCTGAGGAGCCGGGCGCCCAGGCGGAGGCGCAGCGGCTCCTTCGCAGGATGGTGTGCCCCGGCCATGCCTGAAGGAAGGTAAGATTACCGGGGTGGAGCTGAGGTTGCCTTTTGCCCTTATCCCTGCTGGGGCAAGCAGTTCGGGTCCTGCCTGCGATGGTGCGCCGTCGCGGGCAGCTATGTGAAGGGTACAATATAGAAGAGGCAGATATAGAAGAGACCTCCAAACTCCTGACATAATCAGAGAGCTCCTGATGGAGAAACACGGGGACAAATCCCAGCAACCGTCAGGAGCTCTTCTAGTTGAGGTGGCCAGTGGTAAAATAGGGCTGCGCGGAGTCGATAAGTGGCTATTACAGCATCAAGCAGCGAACTGAGGCGCTTCCTTGAAGAGTATACCTTCAGCCAAGCGCAAGGTATCCTTATCCGAAATCTAGAGAAGAGGACTAACATTGAATACTTCACCGTTGAGGGCAGATGGTATCCCAAATATATCAACGAATACTGGACCGCACAGCAGAGACAGGCGAACCCACTCCATGAGATTGCCTACCGAGCTTGCTTTATACCTCAGTTACCCAGATTCTTTATCGAGCTATTCACAAGAACAGGCGATGTGGTGTATGACCCATTCGCCGGTAGAGGGACGACAGCCCTTTCCCCGAGCCATAACCAGGTTCTCCTGGGAGTCATCTCTCCCACCATGTTCCTGGCCATAACGGTGTGGGTGCATCCTCGGTTGCGCCAGAGGCAGCCAGTTTCGCTCCGCTAGGTGGACCAGAGTAGCCGCCGTACCGGGGACCAGGTCTGGCCGCAGGTCAATAAAGGAGATGAATGCACATGCGCCCGCATGAGTTTAGACATACCGGAGATGGTGGTCAGATGAGCTTCGGGAGGTGGGCCTCCCTGGGCATTCAGGTCGCCGTTCTGCTGGCATTCTGGCTGATGCTGTCCGGACGCTACGCGACACCCTACCTGGTCATGGGGGTGCTATCGGTAGTGGTGGTATGGTTGCTGAACAGAGACGTCTTTCGCCCTCAACCTGTCTCAGAGCGGAGAGGTACGACCCGGGCAGTGCTGGTCACCGGTTGGCGGTGGCTTGCCTACGGGTCCTGGCTGCTGTACAGCATTGTCGTAGCAAATATCCAGGTCGCATACCTGGTGCTGCACCCGCGAATGCCTATCGCCCCGGTCCTGCTCCGATTCAAAGTCCCCTGGCTCAGGCGTACGGCCCAGGTGGTCTTGGCCAACTCCATCACCCTCACACCAGGGACGGTCACGGTGGAACTCAGGGACGGCCAGTACACCGTTCACACGCTAGGTCCATCTCTGGCCCAGCCCCTTGCCTCGGGCGAGATGCAGAAGAGGGTAGCGTCCGTCTTCGGTGAGGAGGTAGAGGAGGCCGTGGCCGCCACCTGGGTGCGGTCAGTGCGGGACCTGGAGCCATGACCACCCTCTTCCTGGGCATAGCCCTGTTCATCGCCTTCCTGACCCTTGCGCCCATGTTCCGCATGGTGCAGGGGCCTACCATCTATGACCGGGTGCTGGGAGTGGGCCTGGTGGGCACTAACGCCATCCTTCTCCTCGCGCTCATTGGCTTCATCTATGGCCGCATCGATATGTTTGTGGACCTGGCCGTTGCCTACGCAATCCTGAACTTCGTAGGAGTCGTGGTCGTGGCCAAATACCTGGAGCAGGGAGGGAAGAAGCCCTGAGGGATATTCTGGCCCTGGTCCTCATATTCGGTGGCCTTTTCTTCGTGCTGGTCAGCTCACTGGGGCTGATCCGCCTTCCCGACTTCTACACCCGTTCCCACGCCCTGGGCAAGTCGGACACCCTGGGCTCGATCCTGGTGCTAGGAGGACTGGCGGTCTTCGGCGGCCTCACCCTCTCCAGCTTCAAGCTGCTGCTCATCCTACTCTTCCTGGCCCTGAGCAATCCCACGGCTACCCACGCCCTTACCCGGGCCGCCCTCCGTTCACGTCATGAGATGTGGAGCCGCAGGGAGGGCGCAAAGAAGAAATGATCTGGCAGTTGGACTTCTGGCTCCTGCTGGTCCTGATAGGCACCGCCGTGCTGGCGCTCCAGGTGCGCGATCTCCTGGCGGCGGTGGTGGCCCTGGGCGCTTACAGCTTCTTGATGGCACTGCTGTTCGCACAGCTAGGGGCTGTGGACGTGGCGTTCACGGAGGTAGTACTGGGGGCAGGGATCGTTGGCGTGCTTCTGGTCATCGCTGTCTTCGCCGTGGGCAGGAGGTCGGAGGATTGAAGGCGATCACCCTGGCCATTCTGGGCATTTTCCTGGTGGTCCTGCTCTATACCGAGGGGGACCTGCCCGACCGGGGAGAGCCAGAGTCCCCGGCCAGCGTCCATGTATCTCCCTACTACATAGAGCGGGCACTGCCCGACACCAAGACGCCCAACCTGGTGACAGCCGTGCTGGCTGACTATCGGGGCTACGACACGCTGGGCGAGACGGTGGTTGTCTTTGTGGCGGGCCTGGCCTGTGCCCTGGTTCTCCTGCGGGGGAGAGGCGACCATGACAGATAGGTACGGGAGCGTGGTGGTGGAGCTGGTGTCCAGAGCGATGGTTCCCGCTATCCAGCTCTTCGCTCTCTACGTCATCACCCACGGCCACTACAGCCCCGGTGGCGGGTTCCAGGGAGGTGTCCTCCTGGCTGCCAGCATCCTGCTGCTCAGGCTTACCCAGGGCAGGGAGGAGTCCTCCCGCCGGTTTCCTCCGGGCCTGGCGTTTGCCCTAGCGGCGCTGGGCATGCTTCTCTTCGTACTGACGGGCCTGATGTCGGTGGCCCTGGGAGGGGCGTTCCTGGACTACGGGCACCTGCCCCTGCCGGTGGCCTCCCCCGCGGCGCTCCGCTACTACGGGATCCTGGTGGTGGAGGTCGGCATTGCCCTGACCGTCTGGGGGACCCTGGTGGCCATCTTCGACCAGATTAGCCGGAGGACGGATGATGTTTGAGGAGTTCGTGGGGCGTTACCCATACCTCATGACGGTCATCCTTCTGGTAATCGGCCTTTTCGGGATGCTGACCAAACGCAACCTCCTCAAAAAAGTAATCGGCATGAGCATCTTCCAGACGGCCATCTTCCTGTTCTTCATCCAGGGCGCTGCCAAGTGGGGCGCTACAGTGCCCGTCATTGACCCGCAGAGGGGCACGGACCCGGCCCACTACGTTAACCCGCTCCCCCATGTGCTCATCCTCACGGCCATCGTGGTGGCCGTGGCCACCACAGGGGTGTCCCTGGCCCTGCTGCTTACCATCCATCGCCGGTTCCGAACCCTGGATGAGGAGCGAATACTGGAGGAGGCGAAGCGATAGATCCGAACCAGCTCCCCCTTCTCTTGCCCGTCTCTTTCCTGCTGTTCTCCATCCTTTCTGTCCTGGTGGGCCTTTGGCGACGAGAGTTGGGATACCTGGCGGCAGTGGCGGGGGCTGCCGCGGGTGTCCCACTTGCCCTCTGGGGCCTCTTCCAGGTCCTGTCGCAGGGCACTGTGCGCTACCACCTGGGAGGCTGGCCCCCGCCCTTTGGGATAGAGTACGTGCTGGACCCGCTAGCTGCCTTCATGGTCTCCATAATTACCGTCATTGGCCTGCTGGTACTGGTATACGCCCGCCAGTCCGTGGACCACGAGGTGCCCGAGAAGGCACCGCTGCTATACCCGGTAGCGCTCCTGCTCCTGGCAGGCCTCACCGGTATCGTGGTGACGGGGGACCTCTTCAACCTCTTCGTGTTCCTGGAGATTGCCTCCCTCTCGGCCTACGCGCTGCTGGCTGCGGGTAGAGGGCTGTCTCCCCTGGCGGCCTTCCGCTACCTCATCCTGGGGACCATCGCCGGGAGCTTCTATCTCCTGGGCGTCGGCTTCCTCTACTTCTCCACGGGCTCCCTGAACATGGCCGACGTGGCAGAGCGCCTGCCCCTCCTCTACCAGTCGCGGGCAGTCCTGGCGGCGGCGGTCCTCATCGTTCTGGGCCTGGGGCTGAAAATGGCCCTTTTCCCCCTGCACCTCTGGCTTCCCGACGCCTACACCTATGCGCCCTCGGCAGTGACGGGCCTGATAGCGCCCCTCATGACCAAGGTAGCGGGGTACGTCCTCATTCGCCTGTTCCTGGACGTCTTTGGGCCGGGCTACCTCCGGGACGCGGTGCCAGTCACCGCGGTTATAGGATGGCTGGCGGTGGCGGGCATACTGGTGGGGTCGATCATGGCCATCGCCCAGAGGGACCTCCGCCGGATGCTGGCCTACAGCAGCGTGAGCCAGGTGGCCTACGTGGCCCTGGGGCTGGGCCTAGGCAACCCCCTGGGGCTCATCGGCGCCCTGCTCCATATTCTGAACCATGCCTTCATGAAGGGGTGCCTGTTCCTGGTGGCCGGGGGAGTGCGCTACCGGGTGGGGGTGTGGGAGCTCCCCCGCTTCGGAGGCCTGGGCCGCCGGATGCCCTGGACCATGGCGGCCTTCACCCTGGCTGCCCTGGGCATGATAGGCATTCCGCCTACAGCGGGCTTCTTCAGCAAGTGGTACCTGGTGCTGGGGGGCATCGACGCGGGCAACTGGGTCTTTGTGGCTGTCATCCTGGCCAGTAGCCTGCTGACGGCCGTGTATTTCTTCCGAGTGCTGGAGAGGGTCTACACGGCGCCGCTCAACCCGGAGGTGCTCACATCCCGGGGAAGCGACCCCCCTCCGGGGATGCTGGTCCCCACTCTGGTGCTGGCGGGTGGAGTGCTGGTCCTGGGCATCATCAACAGCCTCATCGTGACCAGGATTCTGGAGAAAGTGGTGGCTCCCCTCTCCGGGGGCTGACCTATAGGAGGAGAGGCCAGGCTGTATGGACACGCTGGTCAATCTGGGTCCCCTGGTGGCCGTGGCGGTCTCCCTTCTGGCCGCCGGCCTCATCGTCCTCTCCGGCGGGCACCCCAACCTCCGGGAAGGGTGGACCATCCTGGCCGCCCTGGCCAAATTCGGAGTCACTTTGTCCCTGCTGCCCCGGGTGCTGGCGGGCCACATCCCCCAGGTTACCCTCTTCGAGATTTCGCCGGGGATTGCTTTGGCCCTGCGGGTGGACTCCCTGGGGATGCTCTTTGCCCTCTCGGCCTCCTTTCTCTGGGTCCTGACCTCCGTCTACTCCATTGGCTACATGAGGGGATTGGGGGAGCACAAGCAGACGCGCTATTTTGCCAGCTTTGCCGTGTGCATGTCGGCGACCCTGGGCATCGCCTTCGCTGCCAACCTGCTGACCCTCTTCCTGTTCTACGAGGTGCTTACCATCGCCACCTATCCCCTGGTAGTCCACAAGGAGACGCCCGAGGCGATGGCGGCGGGCCGAAAGTACCTGGTCTACCTGCTCACGGGCGGTGTGCTGCTCCTGCTGGCGGTAGCCTGGACTGTGGCCATGGCGGGCTCTGGTAACTTCACGCCGGGCGGTTTCCTGAGCGGGGTGACTGACCACAGGGCGCTCCTCGCGCTCTTCCTCCTCTTTTTCCTGGGCTTCGGAGTTAAGGGGGCAGTGATGCCTCTTCATAGCTGGCTGCCGTCGGCCATGGTGGCGCCCACTCCGGTGAGCGCCCTGCTCCATGCCGTGGCGGTGGTGAAGGCAGGGGTGTTCGGCATCGCCCGCGTGGTGGGCTTCGTCTTCGGCCCCGAGCTGGTACGAGACATAGGAGTGGTTCCCGCAGCCTCTGTCCTGGCTGGGGCAACTATTCTCATCTCCTCGCTTTTGGCGTTGCGCCAGGACAACCTCAAGCTGCGGCTAGCCTATTCCACTGTGGGCCACCTCTCTTACATCGTGCTGGGCATCGTCCTCCTGGCGCCCAGTGCCTGGAGCGGAGGGCTCTTCCACATAGTCACCCATGGAGCTATGAAGATTACCTTATTCTTCGTAGCGGGGGCTATCTACGTGAAGGTTCACGTGGAGAAGGTCAGCGAGCTGGACGGCCTGGGAAAGCAGATGCCTTTGACGATGGGAGCTTTCGCTCTTGCCTCTCTGGGGCTGGCTGGCCTGCCCCCCGTGGCCGGGTTCCTGAGCAAGTGGTACCTGGCGCAGGGAACGGTGGAAGGAGGGCAGATGGTCTTCCTCTCCCTGTTGCTCCTGAGCGGGCTTCTCAACGCCGCCTACCTGTTCCCTATCCCCATCCGCGCCTTCTTCTATTCTTCGGAGCACTTCCGCCGGTTCGATGAGGCCCGTCTACTGCTGCTGGTCCCTGTGCTGCTGGCCGGGGCCCTGGCCCTCCTGCTGGGACTGGCTCCTAATGCCCTCTTTCACTTCTTCACCCTGGTTTCGAGAACCACGGCAAGCGTGATAGGTGGGGGTGGAGGGTGAGGGGTATCTTGTTGGTTCTGGTCATGGCCACCCTGGGCATCTCCGTGTGGGGAGACCTCCTGGCCAGGGCGGGAGAGTACGGGGAGTGGTGGTACCCGATCCCCGGGTTCTTTGCTCTGCTGGGGCTCTTGGGCTGCATAGCCATTGTGGTGGTATCCAAGCTAGTGGGCCGCTACTGGCTTCAGCGAAGGGAAGATTACTACGGAGACGAGAGGGCCGATGAGTAGCTTCCCTCCGGCTGGCGTCTTCCTTGTGGGGGCCTTTCTCCTGCCGCTGGTGCCGCA
>JACPQK010000052.1 GCA_016190535.1 Chloroflexota bacterium
ATTCCTAACCCACGGCTGAAGCCGTGGGCATGGTAATCTCGAAGCTAAGCCCCAGGCTTCAGCCTGGGGTATCAAGTACAACCCGCGAGGTGATTTTTGGGCCCCATTTGTGCCCAACCTGGCATGTAGCAAGAATCCACGGATTACGGCAGGGCCAGTCGGTAGTGCGTCATTCTGAGAGAGGCCCGACCCGTCGGGACGACCGCAAGAATCCGTCCCCCGGTGGGGGCCTGGTGTGGGCTACGGATTCTTCGCTTCGCTCAGAATGACATATTGTGCGCTCAGAATGACGGGGGGTTATTTAAGCAGTTCCCCTTGCTTCTCGGTGCGCTCCACGGGGGCTTTGGCGAAGGGAGCCTGCCGCCAGGTGCTGGGTATGTCCGGGCGCTTGCCGGAGAGCATCTCCTCCACCGTCAGTATCTGGACCCGGGGGTAGTCCCGCTGCCAGAAGTCGCTGTAGTAGAGGCCAGCGGAGGCTGCCTCGGTCACCATGGGCTGCGTGGGCGGCTCCAGAGTGAGCAGGATGCCGATAGGCTCCTTCTCCCGCTCCAGCACGCCCACCAGGTCCCGCACCATGGCCACGTTGACATGCTCGCCGCCCTTGACGGAGACGATGGCCCGGCGATATTCAGGCGATGGCCCGCTTGTAGGGGCAAGTCGCCGACTTGCCCCTACAGGCCCGGCGAAGAAGGGGATGACGCCGTCAATGCCCCTGTCGGCGCCCTTCCTCTTGCCGGCCACGGGCTGGGCGTCCAGCCGGGTGAGCGCCCACCACTGGAACTGCCACTTGTCCCGCTTGGCCAGGTCCCGGGCACCCGCCAGGTCCCCCGGCTCGCCGACGACCTGGACTCGGATGTCAGGGAAGGCGTCCCTCATGCGCCGCTCGACGAGGTTGATGGCCAGGTAGGTGATGTCAATGCCGAGCCAGCGGCGGCCCAGCTTGTGGGCGGCGTGGACGGCGGTGCCGCACCCGCAGAAGGGGTCCAGCACGATGTCCCCCTCGTTAGAGGAGGCCTGGATGATGCGCTCCAGCAGGGCCAGCGGCTTCTGGGTGGGGTAGCCCAGGCGCTCTTTGGCTTGAGCCGAGATGGGGCGTATGTCAGTCCAAACATCTTGAAGTGCTACCCCACCCAGTTCATCTGCGTAATGCTTCAGTCGAGGTGTTCCCCCTTCCTTGTCAGGCCAGTAGATCATGCCCAAAGCGTCTAGGGCATCTAGCTTTCCCTGTACAGTGGAACCATGGATGTCGAGATTGTCTATTATTGCACCTGGTAGGGCCCAGTGCCTTCCAACGGCGGTGGGATCAATGCCCTTCCACGGCTTGCCGCTCTCTCCATGCCTTTCTCCCGCTCCAGTCAAGGTTATCGCCTCGAAGCGGCGACCGCTCTGCGGATCGACTCCCCTGAAGTGCTTGGCCACGTATTCGGTGTCCTGTTCGGCTCTTGGATTGGTCCAAGTGTAACCATCGCTCTTGCAGTAGAACAGAACAGTGTCATGTAATGGCCCATATCTCTTGGCAGATCCGTGGGAGTAGCTACGTTTCCAAACGATTTCGTTTCTGAACCTCGTGGGGCCGAAGACGCTGTCCATGAGCACCCGCAGGTAGGGCCCCGCCGTGGGGTCGCAGTGCAGGTAGAGGGAGCCGGTGTCCTTGAGCACGCGGTGCAGCTCCACCAGGCGCACGGCCATCATGCACAGGTAGGCGGTCACGTCGTTCCGGCCCAGGCCGTCCACCAGGGCCTGTAACATGCGGGCCACCTTCTGGTGGGGCCCGGTGACCACCTCGTCGTAGGCGTGCATGGTCGCGTCGCCCCACTTCCAGGTGTCCTCGAAGGCCTCGATCTGGGCCTCGCTGGCAGCGCCCGTGGACTCGCGGAACAGCACGTTGTAGGAGCGGTTGGAGTTGAAGGGCGGATCCAGGTAGATGAGGTCAATGGAGCCCTCGGGGATATGCCGGCGCAGGATGTCCAGGTTATCGCCATAATATAGTGCGTTAGTAAGCATGTTTCTTCACCCTCACCCTATCCCTCTCCCGTCAAGGGAGAGGGGGGATGCTCTCTCCCCTGGCGGGAGTGAGGTTGAGTGAGGGGGAAACCACGTCGCTGACAACGGATCATGCACCTCACCCTCACCATGGCCCTCTCCCTCTGGGAGAGGGCGAAAAGGGGGCGTCATACCAGCACCAGGTTGTCCCGGTGCACCACCTCGTCCCCATAGGCATAGCCCAGAAGCTCGGGGATGCGCTCTGAGCGCTGCCCCTGGATGCGGGCGATGTCCGCTGAGGAGTAGTTGGCCAGGCCGCAGGCGATGGTCTTCCTCTTGCTATCGCAGACATGGACCACGTCCCCCCTCTGAAAGTCCCCCTCCACGGCCCGGATGCCTACGGGGAGCAGGCTCTTGCCCTGACTCTTCAGGGCAACGATAGCCCCGCTGTCCACCAGCAGCCTTCCCTTGGGAGGGGGGCCGCTCACCAGCCAGCGCTGTCGGCTCTCCAGCCTGGAGAGGGCAGGTGGGAAATAGGTGCCAATAGGCTCGTTGGCCAGGATGCGGAGGAGGACCTGGGGCTCGCGGCCATCGGCAATGACCACGGCGCTCCCCGAGGCGGTGGCCAGCCTGGCGGCCTGGACCTTGGTAGCCATACCACCCGTCCCCCATCCGCTGCCTGAGCTTCCTGCTAGCTTCTCGATCTCGTCATCAACGGTGTCCACCCGGGGGATGAGGGTGGCCTGGGGGCTGCGGCGGGGGTCGGCGGTGAGCAGGCCGGGTATGTCGCTGAGAATGACCAGCAGGTCGGCGTCCACCAGGTTGGCTACCATGGCCGAGAGAGCGTCGTTGTCGCCGAAGGTAGTGCCCTCCAGCTCCTCCACGGCGACCACGTCATTCTCGTTGATAATGGGGACAACTTTAAGGTCCAGCAGGGCGAGGAGGGTGTTGCGGGCGTTGAGGTAACCCAGGCGGTCGGCCAGGTCCCGGCGGGTGAGCAGGGACTGGGCGATGGTGATGCGATGCCAGGCGAAGAGCTGGTGGTAGGCATCCATGAGGCGGCCCTGACCTATAGCGGCCAGCACCTGCTTGAAGGGGACGTCCTTCCTGTCCTGGGGCAGGCCCAGCTCCTGGCGTCCTGCGGCCACCGCCCCGGAGGAGACCAGGAGCACCTCTCGCCCCTGCCCGTGGAGCTGGCCCACCTGCCCCACCAGGGAGGCCATCACCTCCAGGTTAAGGCGCTCGGTGCCGGCGGTGAGCAGATTAGTGCCCAGCTTGACCACCAGGCGGCGGCAGTCCTCCCCGCAGACCCGTTGCCGTGCTTCCATCATGACCTATTCCCCGAGAACCCTGAAAAAGATGGACACCGCCCTAAAGGGCGGGGCTTCAAGCCCCCGGCTTCAGCCGGGGTGCGGAAGGGCCTTTTTCAGAGACCTGTTCCCCCAATTTGAGGCAATTATAGCAACAAGCTACTGCGGGCAACAAGGCAGAACGGCCCTACCTAAATCCGTGGATTCTTATGTAAATCCCTCTCCCTCGACGGGAGAGGCAAGGTGAGGGTGAATTCCCCCTCCCTCTATCTATCTCCCTCCCTCCAGGAGAGGGAGGACTCAGATACCGAGCAGGTGGCCCTCTTAAACCTGTACCCACGGATTATGGGCCCTGATCCCCCAGTGGCAATGTCCGGGTGGCGTGGTGCCGCTATGTAGGCCAGCAGCCCAGGTCCCTCAGCAGGCAGCCGACCACCAGAGCACCCTTTATGTCTGCCTCGTAATGGCTCGGAGGCCTGGGCCAGGCCTATGGCACAACCTTGAGTTAAACCTGCTCACCCCGACGCTTTCACCGTCAAGACCTTATCATAGTCAGAATCATCTTGAATCTTCTAGCTGCGTTCAGGGCATGGGGTTCGTTGGCGGGCATTATAACCATCTCACCTTCCTTCAAGTGAAGGGCCTTGCCGGAGATAACGATTTCAGCCTCACCCTCGAGAATATGAGCTAGCGCATCAAAGGGTGCCGTATGCTCACTCAATCCCTGTCCCTCATCGAAGGCGAACAGGGTTACC
Source organism: Chloroflexota bacterium (assembly GCA_016190535.1). The sequence goes on from JACPQK010000052.1 coordinate 4,049, forward strand.
GTTCCCGTCTTGCCGTCAACTATTGTCCGGCTGACCACAGAGCCCCCCTGATAGTCTACCAGTTCCGTCAACCTCAGCACCTGCGCCACAAGCCTTCCGGCACCCGCTCGCCCTTTGCTACTCGCCACGCGCTTACCCCCTTCCCTTCAACTAGTGTCGCCTGACCTGTCTACTAGTACTTCGTAGCGCAAATAACTATACACTTCCAATCCCTTCTCCCTCGACGGGAGAAGGCTAGGATGAGGGTGATGTTAAGACTACCCCTCACATTAGTCTTCTCCCACAAGGGGCGCGGAGAAAGGTGCAGTCACTTCTGCAACTAGGTACTAGCGGAATCCCGGAAGGCGTGGCGCACTGCCCACAGGTGGGCCTCCGGGACCTCCGCGGGGAAGGTGCAGCCGGGACCCAGCATAAAGCCGCAGCCCCCCACCTGTTCCAGGGCATCCTGTGCCTCCGCAACGATGTCCCCCACTGACCCCCGGAGCAGGGTGGTGCGCTCGGCAATGCCGCCAATAACGGCCTTGCCGCTGAGGGCCTGTCCCTCCTTCAGGCTGGGGTTGGAGGGGTGGCGGGCATTCCAGTTGAAGGCGGCCACCGGGTAGTCGGCCAGGGCGCGGAGCATGTTATTCTCCCGGCACACGTGCAGGATGTTGAAGGGGGCCCGCGACACAGCCTGGAGGACACGGAGGTCGTAGGGGCGTCCGAACTCGGCGTACTGGGCATCGGTAAGCAGGTCGTAGCTGGCCCAGGCGGTGGTGGCAAAGAACAGGCCGCTGGCCCCTGCTTCCAGGCAACCCTGGACGAAGCGAGCGAAAGTGGCGGCGATGGCCTCCAGAGCGCCATGTAGCTCCTTTGGGTGCTCCCGCAGGTGGCGGAGGAGGTTTTCGTTGGAGCCAGCCAGGTAGGCGGCCACCGCCAGGGGGGTGAATACGGTCATGACGAAGGGCACTTCCCCCTGGAGGCCCTGTTTAATAAGGCGCAGGGCGGTGAGCATCTCAGCCAGCACACCGTCATGGGGAGATAGCACCCCGATGTGCACCCAATCGGCAGGAGACTTGACCGGGTAGTCCACCAGCCTAGGACCAGTCGTGGGCTGGCCGCTGTACTCTACCTGGCAGCCCCAGGCCTGGCCGTGGTAAAGTGCCCGCGGGTTTACCTTCATAAAGTCCCAGCGGAACTTCTGCTGGAAGGAGAGCGTGGCCTGGGCCAGGCCCGGGGCGGATGTCTCCTCCAAGTAGAAGTGGCGCCACGTGCTGACGGGAGGGCGGTCCACTTCCTGGCCGCGGAGGGCGGCCTGGACTCGCTCCCAGGGCGTCATGAGGGATGCAGGGGACATAGGTGCGCCTAGGCGCGAGGCATCCGGGCCAGGGCAAAGGACAGAAGCTCCCGTAGCTCCCGCACGGTCTCCTGTCTCCATTCGGCCTCGTGAGCGGCCCGCCGCCGCGATAGCTCAGCCCGGAGGGCCTCCTGGGGCAGGCTGGACAGCTCCTCTCGGACCTGGGTTGTCCACCGGGTAGCGGCGGCGGGCCGCTCTATCCAGTGCCCCAGGGGGGAGAAGCTACCATCGAAGAAGGCGAGGACAGGGATGGACATATACTTGCCCTGGTTCAGGTAGAGGTTCATTATGTCCAGGTTTGCATCCCTGGGGAAGATGCGTAGCTCCAGGTTTGCTGCCTGGGCAACATGGGCTATCACTGGCAGGCCCCTCCAGACATCGGGGCACCAGTCCTCCCCCAGGGCGAGCACCCGCACAGGTCCCCGTTTCTGGTTCAGCTCCCGGAAAAAACGGGCATCACCTGGGGCTACACTGAACCCTTTGTAGTGGGCCTCGAACTCTTGCTTACCCTGATTGATCTGGGCCATGTACTGCTCGTAGGTGTAGCCCTGGGCGAACCGCTCGAGAGTAAGGGGATTACTGGCCATGTTCTACCTCCTAGCTTTCATCTTCCCTGGCCGACATCATGATCCCACAGAAACAAGCCCCTTCAATATCTACTAGCCCCTGCCGCACGGCGGTGCACACGCAGACGGTGTCCGGGTTATTCTCCACCTGGCAGGGGCAGTAGAAGTCTCCCTGGAGCCGGTACATCCTCACGAAGTCATTTAGGACCGCGTCCAGGAAAGGGGCCAGGCTGTAGCCGCCCTCCCGAGCGAAGGACTCTATCCGATGCCGGATCTCATTGCGCAGTTCCTCGTCGCTAACCATCAGCCTCTAGCACGACTTTTCTCCTCTAACAACAGTAAAGCACATCGTCAGTATAGCACCAGGAAGATGCCTGCTGGCGCCCCGGGAGACGGGATCGAGCTCGCAGTCTTCGGAGAGTCCTCTCCCCCATCATTCTTCCTCCTCCAGGATGTGGGGCAGCCGGTAGAGGCCACCGATGCGGCTGTGCAGCCTGCGGGCACGCATGGTCTTCATGATGGCGTGGGCCAGGGGAATATCTATGCCCAGGGCCTCGGCCAGGTCCTTCACATATATCTCGTAGTTATTGCTCTCGGCGAGCTGCTTGATCTCGCCGTACCTTATCTGTATCAAGCGCCGGGCCTTGGCCAGCCGCTGGCCAGCCCGGAACTGCAATACGCCGGCAGCGATGGCAACACCTACCAAAGCCAGCAGCCCGGCCATAGACCCATAGACCAGGTTGTTCTTGGTAGTAGGCCAGCGGTCAAGACTGTCGATCACCCCGTCCCCGTCGGTATCGGGGTTGAGGGGATCAAGGCCCCGGTCAAGCTCTTCCTTATCCGTAAGGCCATCGCCATCGGTATCCGCCTTGAGGGGGTCGGTCTTATTTTTGAGCACCTCATCGCTATCACTGAGGCCATCGCCATCGGTGTCGGCCTTGAGAGGGTCGGTCTTGTATTTGAGCACCTCATCCCCGTCGCTCAGGCCATCGCCATCGGTGTCGGCCTTGAGAGGATCAGCCTTGTATTTGAGCACCTCATCCCCATCGCTGAGGCCGTCGCCGTCGGTGTCCGGATTGAGGGGGTCGGTCTTATAGACCCGCAGCTCGCTGCCATCGTCTAGTCCGTCCCCATCGGTATCGGCCTTGAGAGGGTCGGTCTTGTACTGGAAGATTTCATCGAAATCGCTAAGGCCATCGCCATCGGTGTCGGTCTTGAGGGGGTCAGTCTTGTAGCGCAACACCTCATCCCCATCGCTCAGGCCGTCGCCGTCGGTATCGGGCTTCAGGGGGTTTGTCCTGTAGGTAAACACCTCATCCCCATCGCTCAACCCATCGCCATCGGTATCAGCCTTGAGGGGGTCGGTCTTCAGAAAGAGCACCTCGTCGCCGTCACCCAGCCTGTCCCCGTCGCTGTCCGAGTTCAATGGGTCAGTCCTGTATCGGAAGACCTCGTCGCCATCGCTCAACCTGTCCTCGTCGGTATCCGCCTTGAGGGGGTCGGTCTTGTATTTGAGCACCTCATCGCTATCACTGAGGCCATCGCCGTCGGTGTCGGCCTTGAGGGGGTCGGTCTTGTATTTGAGCACCTCATCCCCATCGCTGAGGCCGTCGCCGTCGGTGTCGGCCTTGAGGGGGTCGGTCTTGTATTTGAGCACCTCATCCCCATCGCTCAGGCCGTCGCCGTCGGTGTCGGCCTTGAGGGGGTCGGTCTTGTATTTGAGCACCTCGTCCCCATCGCTGAGGCCGTCGCCGTCGGTGTCGGCCTTCAGGGGGTCGGTCTTGTATTTGAGCACCTCGTCCCCATCGCTGAGGCCGTCGCCGTCGGTGTCGGCCTTGAGGGGGTCGGTCTTGTATTTGAGCACCTCATCCCCGTCGCTCAGGCCGTCGCCATCGGTGTCGGCCTTGAGGGGATCGGTCTTGTAGGCAATGACCTCGTCGCCATCGCTGAGACCGTCGCCGTCGGTATCGGCCTTCAGGGGGTCTGCCCTGTAGATGTTTATCTCGTCACCGTCGCTGAGACGGTCGCCGTCGGTATCGGGGTTGGTGGGGTCGGTGCGCAGGACGAGCACCTCCCGGCCGTCGCTCAGGCCGTCTCCATCCGTATCACCTAGACAGGGGTTAGTCCCTATCCGTATCTCCTCGGCGGTGGATAGCCCATCGCTATCGGGGTCAGGGCCTGAAGGCAAGCTGCGCAGGCAAGGGTAGACAAGGGCCCAGTCATCGGAGGGGTCCAGGGGATTGGTCTTATATCTGTAGACCTCCTCCCCATCGCTGATGCCCCCACCATCGGTATCAGGGTTGAGAGGGTCGGTACGATAGATACGTACCTCGACCCCGTCCGGGATGCCGTCCCCATCGGTATCAGGGTTGAGGGGGTCGGTCTTGTATATGAACACCTCATCCCCATCGCTCAGGCCATCCCCATCGGTATCCGGGTTATTGGGATTGGTGCCCAGGGCGGCCTCCTGGTCATCGGTGAGGCCATCCCCATCGGAGTCCACCTGGGCCCACCCCCCCCGGGGGGCCAGGTCCAGGGGTACCAGAGTGAGAAAAACGAGGAAGACTGCTACCAGAACGCGGGTGGTACATCCCATAAGAGGCCTCCAGTTCTGCCTTGACGGCGTCAAGGGCATGGATAGCGAGCCAAGGCCTGTCTTGCTTGCCAAGTCCTATGCTGGCCCAAAAGCCCCCCCAATTGAGGCTGGGCTGCCAGCCCCGCCAGTTTGGGCCAATTATAGCCTTTTTCTTCGCCTTCTCAAAGGGAGTAGGGGCAACTCATGAATTGCCCCTACGTGCATACCGGCCCTGGGCAGGCAGTTTTGAGGGAGCAGGCCGTCAGACCCCTGCCAAGCGGCGCTTCAAGTAGTCCACGGCGGGCACGGGAGAGGGGTCCACGCCGTTGAGCAGGGCGAGGTAGTAGCTGGCGTAGTCCCCCAGCAGTACCAGGCCCATCATCTGGGCCAGGGGGTGTTCCCCCCGGCCTGAAACGAAGTGGGGATCAACCCCTGCCTGGCGGAGCAGCTCCTCCGTCACTTGGTAGCGCAGGCGTATGCGTTCGGGGAGAAAGGGACTGGTCAGCACGAAGAGACCGAGATGCTCGACAAGACCGGCGGGGTGGGAATACCCTACCACCGAGTTATGGTTGAGCTCGGGCAGGGACTCATAGAAGGCCCAGCCTTTGGCATTCTCGTTGACCTGGGTCTTCCACCGGCGGGCCACCGCCGAGAGGAACCCCGCCCCATAGACCACCACCATCCGTCCCAGCATGTGATGGGCCAACTGCTTGGCGGGATTGTCCTTGACAGGGGAGTCCTCGGCCAGCGATGGCAACATGCCCTCCATCACGGCCACCATGTCCCTGACGGCGGGCGTGGGATCGGGCACAAAGCCCAGTCGGTAGCAGAAAGCCAGCAAGGGCATGAGGCTGTAGGCCAGGGCGGCCCGGGGTGCTGCCCTGTACTCTATAGGGAATACAGGCACCCTTCGCTCCTGGGCCAGGCTCATGAGAGGCCCGCCACTGGTGATGGCCAGCTTGGGGCAGGGCTGCTCCAGGGCCTCCCGGAAGCCCGAGAGGGTCTCCTCGGTGGCCCCCGAGTAGCTGCACGCCACCACCAGGGTGTTCCTCCCGGAGAAGGGAGGCAGGCCATAGCTCCGGTGGGTGATGAGGGGGACACGGGCCTCATCCCGGACCAGACCGGCCACCAGGTCTCCGGCAATGGCCGAGCCTCCCATCCCCAGCACTACCACCTGCTCCGCCTGACGGTATTCTTCAGGCAAGGGGAAGGCCAGGCCCTGCTCCCAGGCCCGGGCGCACTGGCCGGGCAGCCCCCGGAGGTGGTCCCGCATCCGCAGGGAGTCCAGCCGGGGATAGGTTTTCGGATCGTCCAGGCCGGGCATGGTCACAGGCCCGCCAGACCCTTTCCTGTCTCTACTAGCCGGCGGGCGCGCTCCAGGGAGCTACTCTCGGCGTAGATGCGGATAAGCGGCTCCGTGCCCGAGAAACGTACCATCAGCCACGAGCCGTCGACCAGCACGAAGCGGTAGCCATCGTTGACGTGGCGCTCCGAGACGGGAGAGCCGTCCAGGGCCTCGGGCCGCACCGACTCCAGGCGCTGGCGCAGCCCCTCCCGCTCCCCTGCCGGGAAGGAGACATCCTCCCGCTGGTAGTGGTGGGAGCCTACCAGGCGGTAGAGATGGTCCAGGCACTGGGAGGGTTTCTCTCTCCGTTGTAACAGCAGGTCCAGGAAGTAGAGAGCCGAGAGGATGCCGTCCCGCTCTGGGATATGGCCGCGGAAGGCATAGCCGCCGCTCTCTTCGCCACCCAGGAGGGCGTCTACCTCCAGCATCTTGTTGCCGATGTACTTGAACCCCACGGGGGCCTCATAGACGGGCACACCGAAGCGCTGCCCCAGGAGAGCGAGCATCCGGCTGGTAGTATAGGAGCGAACGATAGCCCCCCGCTCCCCTCTCCCCTCCAGAAGGTAGAGGGCCAGCAAGGGCAGCACTTGAAGGGTGGTCATATAACGGCCCTGCTCGTCCACTACCCCCAGCCTATCGGCATCGCCATCGGTAGCTAAGCCTACGTCAGCGCCCCGCTCCACCACGGCCTGGCTGAGATCGCCCAGGTTCACGTCAATAGGCTCGGGGTTCCTCATCCCCGGGAAGATAGGGTTGCGCTCGGCGCGGAGCTCGATGACCTGGGTTGCCCCCCCCGCCAGCAGGCGACCCAGATAGCCCGAACCGGTGCCATGCATCGAATCCACAACCACCTGGAGGCCAGCCCGGCGCAGGGCCTCCAGGTCCACCATGCGGGCGACCTGCTCCAGGTATTGGGGCTCTGGCTCCAGGTCAACCACCAGACCTTCCTGACGGGCGGCCTTTAGCGGCTGTCGCGGCACCTCCGGCCCAGCTTGTTGAATGAGCACTTCGACCCGGGCGATGATATCCGGCGAGGCGCTCACCCCCTCACCTGTCTTGATCTTGAAACCATTCCACGGCGCGGGGTTATGGCTGGCCGTAATGATAGCGGCCGCTCCGGCCCCCCAGCGCTTGACGGCAAAGCTTACCACAGGGGTAGGCAGAGGCCTTACGGCCAGGTAGACCCGGATGCCCTGGGCTGCGGCCACCTCCGCTACAGCGGCAGCAAAATGCTCCGAGGCAAAACGCGTGTCGTAGCCCACCACCAGCCCCCGCCCGGCCAGGCCTGCCTCTTGCATGTAGCGGGCCAGACCCTGGGCACAGGCCCGCACATTATCAAAAGTGAAGTCCTCGGCGATGATGCCTCGCCAGCCTTCGGTGCCGAACTTTATTGCCCGCTGAGCCAACTCCCCTCCTTTGCTACCGCTAGCCCACTACCCGCCTGATCTAGGGCCTGGACGGCAACGGCGTCAGCGCATCTCCCGGCAGCTTCGTACCCGGGGCCAGGTGCTGAAGCCCAGGCACCAGGACATTGTCGCCTATCAGGGCTGACTCCGCCACCACACCATATCCCAGCCGAGACCCAGCACCCACCAGGCAGCGGCAAAGACGGGCTTTCTCACCCACCTGGACCCCCGCCCAAAGCACGCCCCCCTCCACCAGGGAGCCACGGGCCAGATGGCAACCCGGCCCCAGCACCACAGGCCCCAGCACATTGGCCCCCGGCCCCAGCACACAACCCTGCCCCAAGAGGACAGGCCCCTGCACCGTTGCCGTGCTATGGATGGAGCAACCGGCCACCCCACCATCGGCTGGCCCAGGAGCCAGACGGGGGCCCAACCCCTGAAGCAGGTCGCTATGAAGCTGGAGATAGCGCTGGGGGGTGCCCATATCCAGCCAGTAGGCATCGCAGGGATAGCCGTAGACCGGCCATCCCTCGGCCAGTAGACGGGGGAAAAGGCCATCCTCGAACATGTAGCGCTGGCCTTCAGGGACCAGGGAAAGCACCTGGGGCTCCAGGATGTAGATGCCACCATTGACGTAGTGGCTGGTCACCGCCTCGGGCCGGGGCTTCTCCACAAAGCTGAGCACCCGGCCCTGGCCATCGGTATTCACCATGCCGAAGGATGTGGGGTCCTCCACCCGAACCAGGGCGATGGTAGCGGCGGCCCCCCTCTCACGGTGAAAGGCCGCCAGGGCCGTGAGGTCAATATCGGTAAACAGGTCTCCGTTGAGCACCAGGAAGGCCCCGTCCAGGAGAGGGGCCACCTCCTTTACTGCACCCGCCGTGCCCATAGGCTGCGTCTCCACGGAGTAGAGCAAGGAGGTGCCATAGCCAGCGCCATCCCCAAAGCGCTCCTTGACCCGGTCGGCCAGGTAGCTAAGGGTGAGGATAGCCTGCTCTACACCGTGCAGGCGCAGATAAGCAAGGACATGCTCCAGGAAGGGCCTGTTGAGCACAGGCACCATGGCTTTGGGGGTATTGAGGGTGAGGGGGCGCAGCCGCGTCCCCTCACCACCGGCCAGGATGACCGCCTGCAACCTAACCCTTCCCCATCCTAGCTGGCTGGAGAGGTGCGGATGTCCTCTTCAGGCAGGCGGACCCCGGCCTCGGCCCTGAGGAGCGCCGCCTTGTCCGTCTTCTCCCAGGGGGCGTCTATGTCCTCGCGGCCAAAGTGACCGTAGGCCGCCGTAGCCCTATAAATGGGCCGGCGAAGATTGAGGTGGTCGATGATGGCCGCAGGCCGCAGGTCGAAATGCTTATTGATCAGCTTGATAATCACGTCGTCGTCCACCCGGCCAGTGCCGAAGGTCTCCAGGGTAACGGCCAGGGGATGGGCCACCCCAATGGAGTAGGCCACCTCTATCTCCACCCGGTCCGCCAGGCCAGCGGCCACTATGTTCTTGGCTACATAGCGGGCCGCATAGGCGCCGGAGCGGTCCACTTTGGTAGGGTCCTTCCCGGAGAAGCAGCCGCCACCGTGCCGAGCAGCCCCGCCATAGCTGTCCACCAGGATCTTACGCCCGGTGAGGCCAGCATCGCCCATGGGCCCCCCAATGACGAAACGCCCCGTGGCATTCACGTAAAAGCGGGTATGCTTCCCCAGCAGGTGATGCGGTATAACCAGGGGGACCAGGTACTCTATGATGTCCCGCTCAATGACATCGTGGCTCACCTCGGGGTCATGCTGTGCAGCCACCACCACGGAGGTCACCCTGTGGGGTACCCCATGGCTGTACTCCACAGTCACCTGGGCCTTGCCGTCAGGTCGAAGGTAAGGGAGCACCCGGTCCTTGCGAGCGTGGGCCAGCTCCTTGCACAGCCTGTGGGCCAGCATTATGGGCATGGGCATCAGCTCCGGGGTCTCGGTACAGGCATAGCCAATCATCAGCCCCTGGTCTCCGGCGCCGATGCGGTCGTAGTCCTCATTGTTGAAATGGCCCTGCTTCTGGCGGGCCTCCAGGGAACGCCCCACCCCGATGGAGATATCCGGCGACTGCTCCTTCAGGGAAACGACCACGCCACAGGTCTGGTAGTCAAATCCGTACTCTGCCCTGGTATAGCCCACCTCCTGGACGGCATGGCGGATAATGTGGGGGATATCCACGTAGCCCTCGGTGGTCACCTCGCCCATGACCAGGATGAGACCCGTGGTGGCAGACGTCTCGCAGGCCACCCGGGCCAGCGGGTCCTGGGCTATCATGGCGTCCAGCACGGCATCGGACACCTGGTCACAGAGTTTGTCCGGATGCCCCTCGGTGACGGACTCCGAGGTGGCCAGATAGGAACTGGAGCTAAACCTACTCAGCATTTTGGTACCCTCGCAAAAATTTAGGCAATTGCTCATATATTAGCGGCTCCGGGCCTGTCCAGCAAGAACCCCATCCCAGGCAAGGGCCGGAGGTGACCTTGACTTTTGCCAGGAGCGAGCCTACCATAAGCCCCAATCGTTCTATTCTTTAGTTCTAAGGAGGCAATCAATGGAGGCGTTGTTTCTCATGGGGCGGATAATCCTGGGGCTCTACTTTCTTTATAACGGCTTCAACCATTTCCGGATGCGCGCCGGCATGGTGGCCTACGCCAAGACCATGGGCACCCCGGCCGCGGAGCTGGCGGTGCCGGTAACAGGGCTGATGCTCCTCTTCGGCGGCGCTACCCTCCTGCTGGGAGCCTGGCTGGCGGCCGGCGCTATCGTGCTTATCATCTTCCTGGTGCCGGTGGCCTTCATGATGCACAAGTTCTGGGGGGTTGCCGACCCCATGATGGCGGCCAACCAGCAGGCCCATTTCCTCAAGAACATCGCCCTGGCCGCCTCCCTCCTGGCCATACTGGCCCTGGACAGCCTGCTAGAGGGAGGGACACCCCTCAGCCTCATTTCCTGAAAAGCCCCAGCCGGGGAATTTGCCCTCTTCCTCTGGCAGAGGCATGGGGTTGGGGGACCCCGTCAGGCATCCCTCCAACCCCCTCAGGGGAGGGAGTACCTTATGTTCCCTTTTCCCAGCCCGCCAGGTACTCCTGCTGCTCTGGAGTGAGGGTATCGATGGCTATCCCCATGGCCTGAAGCTTGAGCCGGCCCACCTCCTGATCGATCTCCCGGGGCACGGGGTAAACGGCCGGCGAGAGCCGCCCCTGCTGCCCGGCCAAGTGCTCCACGCTGAGCGCCTGGTTGGCGAAGGACATGTCCATGACCGCCGCGGGATGGCCCTCCGCCGCCGCCAGGTTGATGAGGCGGCCCTCCGCCAGCAGATAGAGGTGGCGCCCATCCTTCAGCAGGTACTCCTCCACCAGGGACCGCAGGGAGCGATGGCTGGCCGAGAGGGCCTCCAGGGTGGGGATGTCGATCTCCACGTTGAAGTGGCCACTGTTGGCCAGGATAGCCCCATCTTTCATCACCTCCAGGTGCGCCCGGCCGATGGCGCTCAGGTCCCCGGTGGCCGTGATGAACACATCCCCCACCCGGGCGGCCTCCACCATGGGCATCACCCGGTAACCGTCCATCACCGCCTCCAACGCCCGGATGGGGTCCACCTCGGTCACAATGACCTGGGCGCCCATACCTGCCGCCCTCCGGGCGATGCCCCGGCCACACCAGCCATATCCTACCACCACAACCTGTTTGCCCGCCCAGAGGATGTTGGTGGCCCGGGTGACACCGTCAATAGTGCTCTGGCCCGTGCCATAGCGGTTGTCGAAGAGGTGCTTGGTCTCCGCCTCATTGACAGCGATGATGGCATAGCGGAGCTGGCCCTCGTCGGCCTGGTTACGCAGCCGGACGACGCCGGTAGTGGTCTCCTCCGTCCCGCCCAGGACGTTGAGCAGCAGGTCCTGCCTCTCCCGGTGGAGGGTAGTCACCAGGTCGGCCCCGTCATCCAGGGTGAGGTGGGGCCCGTGGGCCAGGGCGCTATGGATATGCCGGTAGTAGGTAGCCTGGTCCTCTCCCCGGATCCCGAAAGTAGGCACACCTCCTTTGACCAGGGCAGCCGCCACATCATCCTGAGTGGAGAGGGGGTTGGAGGCACAGAGGGCAATCTCGGCACCGCCTTTTTGCAAGGTCAGCATCAGGTTGGCCGTCTCCGTAGTGATGTGAAGACAGGCAGAGAGGCGAAGGCCCTTCAGCGGCTTCTCCACCTCGAAGCGCTCCCCGATGAGGCGCAGCACCGGCATCTCCCGGGCAGCCCACTGGATACGCAGCCCACCCTGGACAGCCAGAGCTATGTCCCTGACATCACCCTCTGTTTTGCCTACTTTTGCCATGACCTATTTCCTTTCCAGAATAAGACTAGTGCCACAAAGTATCACCCTTATCCAGGGCTATTTGGTGATAGCCGCCAGCACTTTCTCCAGGGCCTCTCCCGGAGAGCCGGAGCAGTCCACTACCAGATGTCGCTCCGGAGGCAACTCTGTGACAGGCTCGAGCTCAGCCTTGATCTGGGGGTAGACCTCCCAGCGGGCATCGGAGGCATCGGGCCACTCCCGTGCCCGGCGCTCCAGCCGCTCCCGGATTACCCCTTCAGGGGCCACACACTCGATAGCCCAGAAATCGGCGCCCAGGGAGCGGGCCACCTCCAGGGCGCGCGCCCTCTCCTCAGCCCTGCGGAAGGAGGCGTCCAGAATCACAGAGAGACCCTGGGTGATGGTCTCTTCCGCCTGGCGGAACATCTCCCGGTAAGTAAGGCGGGAGGCGGCCGGAGCATAGATGCCCTCTCGAAAAGGCTCCAGCCTGCGCTCGGCAGATGCCAGGCCCATAAGCCTCTTCCGCACCTCGTCCGAGGAGACCACCGTCAGGCCCAGGCGATGGGCCAAGGCCCGGGACAGGCTGCTCTTGCCTGTGCCAATAAGCCCCACGGTGATGAGCAATGTTGGCCGCTTCAGACCAAGGGTATAGCTGTAGGCCAGGTAGAAGTAGCGGCGGGCACGCTGGCAGGCCCGCTCCCTGGCCTCCACCGGCACTTGAGGGTCGTCCCACTGGAAGGAGTCCACCTTGCCCCGAACGTAGGCCCGATAGCACTTGTAGAAAGGCAACAGCACCGCCACATCCTCATCACCCGACTCCCGAATGTAGGCTTCGGCAAAGGCCCGAGAGAGATCGGGGCGACCATAGTAGTCCAGGTCCATGGCCAGGAAGGCTATGTCGTTGGCCACATCCAGGTAGCGAAAGCGCACGTTGAACTCGATACAGTCGTAGATATAGAGGTCGTCGCCGAAGCAGATGTTGGTGGCGTGAAGGTCTCCGTGTCCGTCCCGCACCCGCCCCCTGCGGACACGC
>JACPQK010000046.1 GCA_016190535.1 Chloroflexota bacterium
CGGGACTTCACCAACGAGTACATCTACCAGTACACCAGCAGCGATATGTCCCTGCTCTACACCCTGGCCGCCTTCTGGGCGGGGAACGCGGGCTCCCTCCTCTTTTGGGCTTGGACCCTGGGCCTCTGCGCAGCAGTGGTGCTCCTCCAGAACCGGAACAAGAACCAGGCCCTCATGCCCTACGTCATATCAGTAATATCGGGCACCCTGGCCTTCTTCGTGGGCGTGATGGTCTTTGTCTCCAACCCCTTCGCCCAGATGCCCTTTGCAGCGGTGGAGGGCCAGGGCCTCAACCCCCTGCTGGAGAATATGGGCATGTTTATCCACCCACCCCCTCAGTTGGTGGGCTATATGGCCTTCACCATACCCTACGCCTTCGCCGTGGCCGCCCTGGCCGCAGGCAAGCTGGGCGATGAGTGGATCCAGAGCATCCGCCGCTGGACTATCTTCGCCTGGCTGACCCTGGGCGTAGGCATTCTGGCGGGTGCCCAGTGGGCCTACGTGGAACTGGGCTGGGGAGGCTACATGGGCTGGGACCCAGTAGAGAACGCCGCCCTGATGCCCTTTCTGGTGGGCACGGCCTTCCTGCACTCGGTCATGGTCCAGCGCCGCCGGGGGATGCTCAAGGTGTGGAACATGGTACTCATCATCTTCACCTTTAACCTGAGCATCCTGGGCACTCTGCTCACCCGCAGCGGCATCCTTTCCTCCGTGCACTCCTTCTCCCAGTCCGGACTAGGCCCACTATTCGTAGGGTTCATGGCGGTATCCACTATCGGCGCCCTGGCCCTGCTCTACTACCGCATGCCGCGGCTGAGGAGCGAGCACGAGCTGGACTCCTGGGTGTCCCGGGAGAGCACCTTCCTGCTCAACAACCTGGTGCTGGTGGGCATCGCCTTCGCTGTCTTCTGGGGCACCATCTTCCCCATCATCTCTGAGGCGGTGCGGGGGGTGAAGATTACGGTAGGCCCGCCCTTCTACAACCAGGTGACCGGCCCCCTGTTCCTGGCCCTGCTCTTGCTCATGGGCATCTGCCCCCTCATCGGCTGGAGGCGGGCCTCCAGGGACAACCTCGTGCGCAACTTCCTGTACCCCGTCGTCCTCGGCCTGGCCACCGGCATCATCCTGTTCCTGCTGGGGGTACGGAAGCCGGCAGCCACCATATCCTTCGCCGTGCTCGCCTTTGTGACAGCGGGCATCCTCCGGGACTGGTTCCGGGCGGTGCGTGCTCGCTGTCAGATGAGGGGAGAGGGCTGCCTGCGCTCTTTCCTCCGGCTCACCTCCTCCAACCAGCCCCGCTACGGTGGCTACATTGTCCACCTGAGCGTGGTCATTATGGCCGCGGGGATCACGGGATCTATGTTCTACCCCTTGGAGACCACGGCCACCCTGAAGCCCGGGGAGACGGTATCTATTGGTCGCTACGAGCTCAAGTTCGAAGGGGCCTCCGAGTACCAGACCCAGAGCAAGCAGGTGCTGGCCAGCACCCTCTCCCTCTACAACGGCGGAGACTACATAGGCACCGTCACCCCTGAAAGGTACATCCACCGCAACCACGACAACCCGGTCACCGAGGTGGCCATCCGCAGCACCCTCAAGGAAGACCTCTACGTGATCTACGGGGGCAAGAACCCCGACGGCACGGCCACCTTCAAAGTGAAGGTTAACCCCATGGTGATGTGGATCTGGATCGGGTGGGGGGTAATGCTGCTCGGCTCCGTGGTGGCCTTCTGGCCGGAGATGAAGAGGCGATGAGAAGGTTAGGTCTGCTGCTGGCGCTTGCCCTGGTGGGCTTGCTGGCTTGGCCCCGAGCAGCCCTCGCCGCCTCCCCCGACGAGGTGAACAGGATAGCCAGCCAGCTAGTGTGTCAATGCGGCTGCGGCCTGGTGCTCAACAACTGCAACCACGAGCAGTGCGGCCCCCGGGACAGCATGCTGGCCTACATCGGCACCGCCCTGGACCAGGGGCAGACGGAGAAGCAGGTCATCGCTAGCCTGGTGCAGAGCTACGGCGAGGTGGTGCTGGCCGCCCCCACCAAGCGGGGCTTCAACTTGGCGGGCTGGGTCACCCCCTTTGTCGCCATCGCCGGGGGCGCTGCCGTCATCTTCCTGGCGCTGCGGGCCTGGGTGGCCTGGACCCCCCGGTCGGAAGTGGAAGCCGTGGAGGTACAGCCCGGTGACCCTTACCTGAGCCGGGTGGACGAGGAGCTCCGGCGCTATGAAGAAAGGATGGGATAGATGGTCTGGCTTGCGCTCCTTCTGCTGCTGGGCACCGTAGCTGCCATCGGCTATCCCCTGTTGCGTCCCAGGCCCCGCGCCCCGGCGCAGCCTGACGGCGGCCCGGCGGCCTCGGAGCTCGTCACCGCCAAGGAGGCGGCCTACGCTGCCCTCAAGGAGCTGGAGTTCGACTACCGGGCGGGCAGCCTCTCCCAGGAGGACTACCGGGAGCTGGAGGTCAGGTACAAACGGAAGGCGGCCTCCCTGCTCCAGGCGGAGGACGCCCAGAAGTTCGCAGACAGCCGGCGTGCTCAGATTGAGGAGGCGGTCCGCCGCCTCCGCACCCGCGCCCCGAGCACCAGCGCCATCGAAGCGGAGATACTGCGGCTGCGGCGGGGCCTCTCACCGTCCCAGCCACAAAGCGCCGCGAGTCCCCACCCCAAGAGCGGTGCTGCCCGTTTCTGCACCCAGTGCGGCTCCCCCGGCCAGCCGGAGGACCGCTTCTGTGCCCATTGTGGGCATCCGCTAGTACCTAGTTTGAAAACCCCCGATACTACAAAAGAGTCCCTCTCCCTTGACGGGAGAGGCTAGGTGAGGGTGAAATTGAAGCTACCTCTCACCTTAATCCTCTCCCGCAAGGGGAGAGGAAATTGTACAGGCAACTATACAACTTGGCACTAGTTAATTCTGGGAG
>JACPQK010000053.1 GCA_016190535.1 Chloroflexota bacterium
CCTGCTGGCTGCTGACGGTGAAGTCGTCCTCACCGGTCAGGCGGTGCTGCAGCCGCAGCACCGTGGCAATCTCCTGCACTGCGCTATTCATGGCACTGGCGCTGCGCACCTGTACGTTGACGGTCTGCACAGTGACGCTGCCCTGGGCGGTGCGTTGCGAGGCGAGGCGGTAGTAGGCCGTAGTAAGGGGCACCAGCACCTGGTCGTCGAACAGCCCCTGTGTGCCGCCGCCCATGCTCCTGAGCACCCCGATGACGGTGAACTGTCGCCCACTGATCCTCACCGTCTGGCCCACGGGGTCCCGGAAGCCGAAAAGCGTCTCCGCTACCCGCGACCCCAGGACAACCACCTCTGATATGCTATCGACCTGTCCCCACGAGATGAACTGGCCCGAGGCTACGGGGACGCTCCGCACGAACTGGTAGTCGGGGGTCACCCCCACCACCTGGGTGGAGGTATTCTTACCCCCGGCCACCACCCGGCCCGTAGCACGAAGCTCCGGGGCCACGGCCGCCACCGAAGGTGCATACGCGGTGTCCAGGAGGGCATAGGCATCGTCCAGGGTAAGGGTGGAGGCGCTACCCATCCCGCTAACGATACCCCCCTGGCTGGACGATCCCGGCCGCACGAAGAGCAGGTTGGTCCCCAGGGCCTGGATGTTGGCCGTAATGGTCTGCTGAGCGCCCTTGCCTATAGCCATCAACGAGATGACAGCCGCCACCCCAATGACGATGCCCAGAAGGGTGAGGCCGGAGCGAAGCTTGTTTGTCCCCAGGGAGGACAGGGCAGTGCGCAGGGTGGTTAGAGGGTTCACGAGAGGCGCTCCTTCGTCTCGCCAGGGGCAGCGGACTGGCGAGGCTCCCTGACGGTTTCATCGCTCACGACCTGGCCGTCCCGCATCGAGATGACCCTCCGGGTGTGGGCGGCGATATCGGCCTCGTGGGTGACCATGATCACGGTGAGGCCTTCTTCCTGGTTGAGCCGCTGGAGTATGGCGATAATCTCATAGCTGGACCGGCTGTCCAGGTTGCCTGTAGGCTCGTCGGCCAGGAGGAGGGCTGGGTTCTTGACCAGCGCCCGGGCGATGCCCACCCGCTGTTGCTCGCCCCCGGATAGCTCCGCGGGGCGGTGGTATGCCCGGTGTCCCAGCCCCACCCTCTCCAGGGCCTCCAGTGCCCTCCTCCGGCGGCTGTGGCTGTTGCCGTAGAGCAGGGGCACCTCCACGTTGCCCAGGGCCGTCAGCCGGGGCAGCAAGTTGTAGGTCTGGAAGATGAAGCCTATCTTGCGGTTGCGTATTTCAGCCAGGCGGTCGTCTCCCAGGCTCCCCACCTCCTCCCCTTCCAGGACGTACCTCCCCGAGGTGGGCACATCCAGACACCCAACGACGTTCATCAATGTCGACTTGCCGGAGCCTGAGGGGCCCATGATGGCCAGCATCTCCCCCCGGCGGACGGTCAGGCTGACCCCCTGAAGAGCGGGCACATCCACCCGGCCCATGCGGTACACCTTGGCCACATTCTCTATGTCGATCATGGCCCGTTACCGTTGCCGTTGAAAGCCGCCGCTGGGGAGAGACCCCGGGAACTGGCCCTGGAACTGGTTAAACTGGCTCCCCATCTGCTGCCGCATGGTGCCACCCAGGATCCCGAGCTGGCTAGTAGTTGCGGCCTGGGCATCCATGACCACCTGCTCCCCCTCGTCCAGGCCCAGACGGACCGCCACCCAGTAGTCGTCGCTGTTGCCCAGGACCACCGCTCGCTCCTCTACGCGACCGTTGTTCATCACCCGAACTACCGGCTGCTCAAACGTCCCATAGAGGGACTGGATGGGTACCATCAGGACGTCCCGCTCCTCACGGATGACGACTCTGGCGGTGGCGCTGAGGCCCTGCCGGAGCTGCACCCCCTCGGGGAGCTGGAGCCGGATGCGAATAGGATAGCTCACCACCCCCTGCTGGCTCTGGGCAGCGGAGGCGATGGAAGACACAGTGCCCTGGAGCACCTGGCCGGGCAGGGCGTCCATGGTCACATTTGCCTGGGCCCCTACCTGGACAAACAGCACATCTATCTCGTCCACTACACCGTTCAACTCGACCACGGTGAGGTCCACGATCTCCACGATGGCGGTGCTGGCGTTGACCGTCTGCCCGGCCTCGACGTTCACCAGGGAAACGGTCCCGGCCAGGGGAGCCTTCAGGGTTGCTCCTTCCAGTCGCTGGAGAGCTGTCGTCAGGGCCAGTTGAGCCAAGGCAACGTCCACCTCCTTGATGGCAATCTCCAGGGGGTCGGCGCCGGCTTGCAGCCCCGCCAGGTCGTCCTCGGCCTTGGCCAGGCTGGCCTGGGCCAAGGCCACCCGCTTCTGTTTGACCTCCACCTCCAGAGGATCGGGGGCGCCCAGCAGCTTGGCCAGGTCCGCCTCGGCCCTCTGGAGTGTAGCCAGGGCCAGCACCGCCTGGTTCTCCCTGGCCTCTATGTCCAGGGGATCTGGTCCCGCTTTCAGGTTGGCCAGTGCTTCCTGGGCAGCCGCCAGGCTGTCCTTGGCCCTGGTGAGGACAGTATCAGTGCTGGCGATAGCCTTCGCTGCCTGAATTTGGGCCACCTCCAGGCCCTCCACCGCCTTCTCATAGGCATTCCAGGCGTTGTCCATCTCTTCCTTGATACACAGGCCCCGCGTGGGGAGCGTCCCGTCCTCACAGGTTGGGACCAACGGACCGGGGTAGATATTCATCCAGGTATATACGGTGACCTCATTCCACGGGGTAGCGGGGTCATCAGGAGCCGGGCC
>JACPQK010000051.1 GCA_016190535.1 Chloroflexota bacterium
CCTGAGCAAGGCGAAGGGATGAGGGTGAAGCCCCAGCCTGCGTAAAGGCGGTGTGTTTTGTTGATGACCATAAGCCGGGGGCATAGTAGGCACCAAGCTAAGCCCCTTGCTTCAGCCGGGGGTATCAAGTACCACCTGTGAGGTGATTGCCGGACCGCATTTGCGCTTGCTTCGGTCTTTATCAAGAATCCACGGTTTACGTCCCCGGCTAAAGCAAGGGGCTGCCCCCAGGCTCCTGGAGCCGCCAGAGCTGTGGTATTCTGGGGGTAGGTGTTGGAAGGGATGTTGTGTCAGTAGCACCGTTTCAGCGGGGGGCATCTTCCACAAAGCGGACGGTCCTGCTCGTGGAAGACGAGGAGAACCTGCTGGAGGCCCTCAGATATAGCCTCCAGCGGGAAGGCTATGCGGTGCTCGCCGCCACGGATGGCGAAGAGGCCCTGGAGGTCGCCCGGCAGGCCGATCCGGAACTGGTCATTCTGGACATCATGCTCCCCAAGTTGGACGGCCTCGAGGTATGCCGTATCCTGCGCCGGGAGAGCCAGGTCCCCATCCTGATGCTCACTGCCAGGGCCGAAGAGGTAGACCGGGTAGTAGGCCTGGAGCTGGGGGCCGACGACTACGTCACCAAGCCCTTCAGCATGCGGGAGCTCATGGCCCGGGTGCGGGCCCTGCTCAGACGCTCCAGCCTTTCCGTGGGAGCACCATCGCAGCCCCCCCAGGTGCTCACGGCGGGGGACCTGGAGATAGACCTTGCCGGTCATACCATCACCCGCGGCAGAGCACCCCTGGAGCTGAAGCCCCGGGAGTTCGATCTGCTGGTCTTGCTGGTGGCAAACAAGGGCAGAGCCTTCACCCGGGACCAGATACTGGGACGCCTTTGGGGCCATGACTACATCGGGGACATCCGCACCGTGGACGTCCACATCCGCTGGCTGCGGGAGAAGATAGAGACCAATGCCAGCAGCCCCCAGCGTATTGTTACTGTTCGTGGGGTGGGCTACCGGTTCGACGGATGAGGTTCTACCACTCCCTCGGGTGGCGTATTGTCCTGGCCTACACCGGCCTCATCTTCATCGCCATGGGTGCCGTGAGCCTCTACCTGGTGGATTTCGTCCGTGACAGCTACATGTCCAGCCTGGAAGAGCGCCTGAAACAGGAGGCCGGCCTCGTCGCTGAGACCGCCACCCCTTACTTTCGTGGCCCGCTGGACCCTGCGGGACTCCAGGTAGTGTCCCAGCGCATGAGCAACCTCATTGATGCCCGGGTCACGCTCATAGCCCGGGACGGCACGGTGCTGGCCGATACCTGGGAAGACCCTACGGCCATGGACAACCACAGGACCCGCCCCGAGGTCCAGAGCGCCCTGAGCTCTGGCCTGGGCTTGGCCACTCGAGTGAGCGCTACGGTAGGGCAGGAGTTGCTCTACACCGCTGTGCCCATCCATGTGGAGGGCACCGGGATGGGGGTGGCCCGGGTAGCCGTGCCCGTCTCCCAGGTCCAGGACAACGTCAATCGGATTATCTCTACCATCGCCCTGTCCGCCCTGGTTGTGGCATTCTTTTCCATCGCTCTGGGCTATTTCCTGGCCCGGCGGACCTCCCGGTCAGTGCGCACTGTAGCTGAGGCGGCCCATCGCCTGGCCGCTGGCGACCTGGAGCACCGGGTGGAGGCCCTCGCCTCCGACGAGACCCAGGAGCTGGCTACCGCCTTCAACTGGATGGCGACAGCTCTACGGGACATAGTCCGGGACCTGTCGGGGGAGCGGAACAAGCTGGTAGCAGTCCTGGATACCATGGCTGACGGTGTGGTGGTCATCCAGCCTGGTGGCGAGATCGGCCTCCTTAACCGGGCAGCGGAAGGACTCCTCGACTTGCCAGGGGCCCGAGCCGCGCCCGTCCGGTTTATGGAGGCAGTCCGGGACCACGAGCTCCAGGGCCTGGTGTCTAGAGCGCTGGAGACCCAGAGGCAGCAACAAGGCGAGGTGGAGCTCTTCTCCCAGCGTCGTACCCTGAGTGCCATCGCCACACCCTTGTCCGGAGATGGGTCCGCCGGCGTCCTGCTCACCCTGCATGACCTGACCCGCATGCGGCGAGTGGAGACTACTCGGAAAGAGTTCGTGAGCAATGTGTCCCACGAGCTGCGCACCCCTCTGGCCTCTGTCAAGGCCATGGTAGAGACCCTGGAGGACAGCGCCCTGGATGAGCCAGCGGCGGCCAGGGACTTCGTCCGGCGTATCCACGGGGAGATAGACCGCATGAGCGCCATGGTGGCCGAGCTGTTGGAGCTGGCCCGTCTGGAGAGCGGCCCGCCAGCCCTCCATCCGGCCCCCCTGCAACTGGACCTGTTGGTGAGGGAGGTCAAGGGGCAGTTTGAGGCGCAGGCCCAAGCCAAAGGAATTGTCATGGAAGCCACAATCCCTGACACGTTGCCCCGGGTCTGGGGAGCGCCGGAGAAGCTCCGCGCGGTGTTGGGCAACCTCCTGGACAATGGGCTAAAGTTTACCCCGGCCGGGGGGAAGGTTACTATAGCCGCCAGAGTAGAGGGGCGCTATGTGGCTGTCTCGGTGAGCGACACGGGCATCGGCATTGCCCCCGAGCACCTCCCCCATATCTTCGAACGGTTCTATAAGGTGGACCACTCCCGGCGGGACGAGGGCACAGGCCTGGGTTTGGCCATCGTCAAACATATTGTCCAGGCCCATGGAGGAGAGGTTCGGGTGGAGAGCCGAGAGGGGATGGGGAGCACCTTCACCTTCACCCTGCCTCGCGCCACCTAGCGCATCTCCCTAGTACTCATCGAGAGGCCCTCCCCCTCGAGGGGGAGGGCCTCTCGATGTTCATGTTACGTTCACCAAACCCTAAACGAACGTTAACGCTATGACAAAGGCCTGTTCAAGAACAGCTACTACGCTAGAGGTGGAAAGGAGGTGAACCAATGAAAAGACAACCGGTGCAAACTTCCGATCTTAAACAGGCCTTAGACAATTGTTAAAGCTCCGTTAAAGTTCCTAGGCTATTATCGTGGAGAGGTGACAATGAGCTATAGGCAACAACCCCTGTTCTTGAAGGCCATTAGCGGCCTTCTGGCTGCGGCAATACTTCTGGTCGCCGTGGCATGTGGCGGCTCGACCCGGCAAGCAACCCCTACAGCGGCTTCTTCAAGTCCTACCGGCACAATCCGTCTGAACGGTACCGGTGCCACCTTCCCCTATCCCCTCTACTCCCGCTGGTTCGATGAGTATGCCAGGGTGTACCGCACTCAGGTAAACTACCAGTCCATTGGCTCGGGTGGGGGCATCCGGCAGATTACCGAGGGCACGGTGGACTTTGGCGCCTCCGACGGCATTATGACCGACCAGCAGGAAGCGGCAGCGGTGCAGCGCTATGGCCCTATCCTCCACATCCCCATGGCTATGGGGGCAGTGGCGGTGGTCTATAACCTGCCCAGCATCGCCAGCGGCCAGTTGAAGCTGACGCCTGACGTGCTGACGGATATCTACCTCAAGAAGATCACCCGCTGGAGCGCCCCCCGTATCACGGCGATCAACCCGGGGCTCAGCTTGCCCAGCCAGGAGATTGCCGTTGTCCACCGCTCGGACGGCTCCGGCACCACCTTCATCTTCACCAACTATCTCTCTAAGGTCAGCCAGGAGTGGAAGGAGAAGGTAGGGAACGCCACGGCGGTGAACTGGCCGGGAGACATCGGCGGCCAGGGCAATGAGGGGGTGGCAGGGCAGGTGCGCCAGATACCGGGGGCTATCGGCTACGTGGAGCTGGCCAACGCCAGGCAGACCAATCTCCCCTGGGTAGCCCTGGGGAACGCCGCCGGCAACTTCATCGCCCCCAGCCTGGAGGCCACCAGCCTGGCCGCTCAAGGGGTAACCCTGCCCGAGGATATGAAGGTCATGGTCACCAACTCCCCTAACCCCCAGGCCTATCCTATCTCCGGTTTCACCTGGCTCCTGGTCTATGAGCAGCAGCGAGATTGCACCAAGGGCAAGGCCCTAGTGGACATGCTGTGGTGGGCCATCCACGATGGCCAGGGCTACGCGCCCCCTCTGGACTATGCGCCGCTGCCGCCGGACGCGGTGGCCCAGGCGGAGACCCAGATCCGCTCCATCACCTGCGCTGGCCGGCCGCTCTTGGAGAGTTAGTGCCGAATCGGGGAAGCTTCATTGGCTAGAGCTCCGGAAACATCGACAGTCCAGGCCCCGGTCTGGTGGTGGCGGGCCAGGCTCCGCAGGCCCACCAGCCCAGGGGACTGGCTTTTCCAGGGTAGTTGCCTTCTGGCGGGCATGAGCCTGATGGGCCTCCTCCTGGCTATGGCAGCTTACCTGACGCAGGTGGCCTGGCCGGCCATAGCACGCTTCGGCCTGGGCTTCCTGGTAGGCTCTACCTGGGACCCTGTCCAGGAGGTCTTTGGCGCCCTACCCGCCGTCTATGGCACACTGCTGACCTCGGCCATAGCCATGGCAGTAGCGATACCCGTGAGCCTCGGCGTGGCGATTTTCCTCTCGGAGCTGTCGCCCGGGTGGCTCCGGGCACCAGCCTCCTTCCTGGTGGAGATGCTGGCTGCTATCCCCAGCGTGGTCCTGGGCCTCTGGGGGCTATTTGTTATGGTCCCGGTCATCCGGGACCCCATTGAGCGTTGGCTGGGAAGCTCCCTGGGCTTCCTGCCTTTCTTCCAGGGGCCTCCCTTCGGTGTGGGGTTCCTGGCAGGGGGGCTCATCCTGGCCCTCATGGCCCTGCCCCTCATCACTGCCGTAGCCCGGGATGCCATCCTGGCCGTACCCGTCTCCCAGCGGGAGGCCATGCTGGCTCTGGGGGCCACCCGGTGGGAGAGCATCCGCAGGGCAGTCCTGCCCTACGCCCGCTCGGGCATCGTGGCGGCCAGTATACTGGGGCTGGGGCGGGCCCTGGGAGAGACTATGGCAGTAACCATGGTCATCGGCAATGGCTATCAGGTGACAGCCCGGCTCTTTGCCCCGGGCAACACCATGGCCAGCAAGATCGCCACGGAGTTCAACGAGGCCTCTGGCGACCTCTACATTGGCTCCCTGGTGGAGTTGGCCCTGATCCTTTTTGCCATTACCCTGGCAGTGAACGTGGGGGGGAGGCTCCTGGTGCGATGGACGGTGGGTGGGTACCGGGGTGGCACCAGATGGCAATGAGCAGCTATTTTCGTCGGAAGGCCACCAACTACTTCATGGTGGGCTTGTGCGGACTGGCTACCTTGGGGGCAGTGGCCATACTCTTGCTAGTGGTGGGGTATACGGCGGCTAAAGGCATCTCCTACCTTAATCTGGAGTTTGTGACTCAAACGGCCCGGCCCCTGGGGGAACCGGGGGGAGGGATGCGCCACGAGATCGTGGGCACGATCATCCTGGTGAGTCTGGCCTCGGCCATGGGGATACCCTTGGGCCTCCTGGCGGGAGCTTACCTGGCAGAGTACGGGGGAGGCCGTCTCGGCTCCACCATCCGCCCGGTGGCCGATGTGCTCACCGGCGTGCCCTCGGTAGTGGTGGGCATTTTTGTCTATGTGCTGCTGGTCCGGCCCATGGGCACCTTCTCCGCCCTTTCCGGCGGCGTAGCGCTAGCCATCATCATGCTTCCGGTGGTGGCCCGGACCACAGAGGAGATGATGAAGCTGGTGCCTAGCACCTACCGGGAGGCAGCCCTGGCTCTGGGCATCCCCCCATGGCGCACCGTCGTCAGCGTGGTAATGCCCAGCGCTACAGTGGGAATTGTGACCGGGAGCATGCTCGCCGTGGCCAGAATAGCCGGGGAGACCGCGCCCCTCATCTTCACCGCCCTGGGAAATCGCTTTGGTTTCGCCGGCCTGGGCCAGCCCATCGCCGCCATGCCTCTCCAGATATGGCGCTACGCTGTCTCCGCCTACGACACCTGGCATCAGCAGGCCTGGGCAGCCTCTTTCCTGCTGGTAATGCTGGTGCTGCTGGTCAGCGTCTCCGTAAGGTGGCTCACCGCTCGACGCTTGAGGCAGGGTATGTAATATGGTATTACAGAGGGCAGCCGGGATGGATAGGGAGAGGGTCCACAGCCAGGAGGAGGCTTGCATCGCCGTGGAGGGACTCCGTGCCTGGTACGGGCCCCTCCTGGCCTTGCGTGATATCTCCTTGACCATATTTGAGAGACAGGTCACCTCGGTGATAGGGCCCTCAGGGTGTGGTAAGTCAACCTTCATCCGCTGCCTCAACCGAATGCACGAAGTGGTGCCCGGGGCCAGGGTAACAGGCAAGGTGATACTGGAGGGCCAGGACATCTATGCCCCCGGGGTAGACCCCGTGAGAGTGCGCCGCAAGGTGGGCATGGTCTTCCAGAGGCCCAACCCCTTTCCCACCATGTCCGTTTTCGACAACGTGGTGGCGGGCATCAAGCTCAACGGCCTGGGGAGGCCCGGCCAGTTGGCCGAGGTCGTGGAAAAAGCCCTCCGGCAGGCTGCCCTCTGGGACGAGGTCAAGGACAAGCTGAAGGAGGGCGGGGCCGCCCTTTCCGGAGGCCAGCAGCAGCGCCTGTGCATCGCCCGTGCCCTGGCCGTACAGCCTCAAGTGCTCCTCATGGACGAGCCCTGCTCTGCCCTGGACCCCAGCGCTACCGCCCGTATCGAGGACCTCATCCGGGACCTCAGGGAGCGATACACCATTGTCATCGTGACCCACAACATGCAGCAGGCGGCCCGTGTCTCGGACATGACCGCTTTCTTCATGATGGGCCAGGACCGGGCAGGCGAGATTGTGGAGTACGCCGAGACCCGGCAGATATTCACCAACCCCAAGGACGAGCGGACCCAGGCCTACATCACCGGCCGCTTTGGCTAGAGAGGGGAGGCCAGTATGCCCCGAGCAGATTTCGACCGGCACCTGCGGGAGCTCCAGGATGACCTTCTGGCGCTGGGGAGCATGGTGGAGAAGGCCATCGCCAGGGCCCTGGATGCCTTGAAGCGACGTGACCTCGAAGCCTCCCGCCAGGTGGTCCGCTGGGATGACTTCATTGACCAGAAGCGCTTTGAGCTTGAGGAGAAATGCATCGAGCTCATTGCCACCCAGCAGCCTGTGGCCGGGGACTTGAGGACCCTGGTGGCTATCCTCCACATTGCCGTGGAGCTGGAGCGCATGGGGGACTACGCCGAGGGCATCGGCAAGATCAGCCTGATGATGGGGGAGGAACCACCCCTGAAGCCCCTGATTGACATCCCCCGCATGGCGGAGAAAGCTACCCACCTGCTGCGCCGCAGCCTGGATGCCCTGGTGAACCGGGATATCATCGCCGCCAGGGCAGTGTGCAACGACGACGACGAGGTTGACGCCCTCTATGACCAGGTTTACCGGGAGCTGCTCACCTATATGATCCAGGACCCCAAGACCATACAGCGGGCCACCTACCTCTTGTGGGTCGCCCATGACCTGGAGCGCACCGCCGACCGGGCCACCAACATTGCCGAGCGGGTGATCTACCTGGTAACTGGGAAAATGACGGAAATCAACGTTTCCAGGTATTAGCCGGGAGGGATCGGGAGCAGGCTGGGGTCCCCAGAAGAGCACACGGACTTCTGCCAGCATAGAAAAGGCGGAGGCGGCCATCCTTGACCGCCTCCGAAGGCTGCCTCCCTTTGCCTGGGTTCAGGCAGCCCTGACCATAGGGGTAACCTTTGCCAGCTCACTCACCTGAGACAGCAGGCCGAGCTGGCCGATGAGGGACAGGGAATCGAAGAAGCCCTTGTCCTCAACTATAAACCCCTCCGGATTGAGCCGCAGGAGGCATACCCCCTCCATAGACACCTTTTTGCCGGTGGGTGGGATAATACCCCAGGGAGCCTCCAGGGGGCCCGTGTTGGTGCCTGTCCAGGCATACTCCACCAGTATGGAGTCCCCGCTCTCGAAGGTGCGCTGCACCTTACTGCAGAGATCGGGGAAAGCGCGAAAGATGGCCGCCCACTGGTGGCTGAGGGACTCCCGGCCGCGAATAGGCTCCCGCAGGTAGCCCCCGGTCATTACCGCATAGGGGGCGTAGTTTTCGACCAGGCCCCCCACATCATGGCGGTTGATGGCCTCGTCAACCTTGTATACCAATGCCTCGTGCACTTCCTCCTCCTCTCTTGGCCGGGCACCCCAGACCTGCGGAGAGAGCGTGACCCGACCAATACCCCTTCCCTCCATTATACGAATATACGAACTGGGTCACTCTTCCCCGCAGCAAACCCTAGCAGAGAGGTAGTTTACATTCCCCACGGCAGATTGACTCCGCCTGTAACCGCTGATAGAATTTAGGTTATGTCAGGTAGAAGAGGGAAGTGGCTCTGGTCATGGTCTTGATGGGGACGTTGCAAATGGAGTTGAGGGGGTTGCTAGCGAGCGATGTCTTCTCTTGCTCCAACAGCAGTTATCTTATGGCGCCAGCCGCAGGCTGGGGACAGTATCCCTGAATGGAGCTGGTCCTCTATGCAGCGGCTGCGCTGTACGGCGCTTTTGGCCTCCGCTATCTGGTAAAGTCCCTCTCCTCTTTTGCCCACCTGCTCCGTAGGGGCAGAAGGCACCCGGAGGCGGTGACGGCCAGGCTCGCGGGCGCGCCCGAGTGGGCCATCGGCGGCTGCCTGGTGCTCGCTATCGGGGCCGCAGGCCTGACCGCTTTTCTCATGGCCAGCCTCTGGCCCTTGATCCTGATGGTGGACCGCACCATCAAGTGGGACTGACGCTACTAACGCCGAGAGGTGCCTCCGAACAAAGCTCAGGGGCAGTTTTGGTGTCTGCCCCTGAGCAACAGCCAGCCGCTGACCACCTCTAGGCTCTACTGCCCCCGCAGCCCCCGCCCATCCCCACTGGGAGAGGGGCGACCAGAGCAGATGGCCCTAGCGAGCCCGCGGGCCGTGCCTAAGCGCGGGCCCCCTCGCCCTCGGCCAGCACTCGGAAGAACTCGTCTACCGTGGTGGTTAGCTGGCGCACGAAGACGGTAAAGATGGAGATGACCCGCAGTAGGATAGCGGACACTCCCCAGAACACGGATGCGGGCAGCCGCACCCAGGCCCCCCCCGGTATCTCTGTAGGTGCGATGCCCAACTCGCTGCGCTGCGCCAGCCCGGTAACGAATCCGTCTACCCGCTCAGCTCCGATGCGGAAAAGCATGGTAAAGATTCGCACCAGGTTGATGACCACCAGGGTGATGTTCGTAGCCAGGTCACCAACACGTTCAGCCCACGTCATCACATCCTCCTCCCCTCGAGGCTCCCCTACCTCGACCGCCGCAAACATATAGGGGGTATCCTTTTATAGTATCTTCAGATATGGGGGATGTCAAATTGGCTCCTGGATTCTAAGGGGTCTCTCACCTTTCTGCTACCCCAGACCAACGCAAATGTTACAGTAGCTCCTCGAGGTCGTTTAGCAAACCCTTTTCAAGCCCCTGAATCCCCACGTCTTGGGGGACTTTTTGAATTTGGGGGATACCCGGGCACCCTCTGGGTGGGCGTTTTCAATCTCCACCCACTTCCACCCTTAAGAGCGTAGAACCCGCCCACCCCAAAACAGCATGGGTGAATTACGTTAATTGTCACCCTGAGAGTTTGTGAGGAAATTTGTTTTGGGCCTCACCCAGAGAACCGAGCCAGATCCGAAATCATGCCTGCCCACAGGCCCAATCGAGAAAAACTCGCAGGCTCTCAGCATGGCACGTGGCGGGGGCTTTTCCCCCGTTAGGTGAAGCTGCGCTAGCCGAATCGCTGATCTTGGGCCCAGCCCAAACGGTGAGTTGAGCTTCAAGAAGCTCACCCACGGGGTGGGTGCCCGGGCTTGTTTGTCATTGCGAGGCACGAAGTGCCGAAGCAACCTCTATCCCAACCCCCGCCGGCCTGGAGATTGCTTCGCAGGAGTTTACCCTGAGGCCGCCGAAGGGCTCGCAATGACAGGCAAGAATTCCTATCCACAGATTACGGGCCCGCTACGGGGCTGGTGCTCTCGCATGCAGTTAGATTATGATATGGGGAAATGTCGCCTGTGCCGGTGGTGGCACAGGCTCGGAAGATGGTGGCGGGAGGAGCCTATTTTGCAGGCAATTGTACTGATCGACGTGCCGGCCAAACAGTCCGGGCCGGTGGTCCGCTGGCTTCGGGCCGTGCGCGGGGTGGCGGCCGCATGGGCCGTATATGGGGAACACGATATTGTGGCCCGGGTCCAGGTAGCTGATGTCCAGGCCCTGGACAAGCTAATCATGGAGGAGATCCAGAAACACCCCGAGGTCAAAACTACCCGGACCTACATTGTTGTCGAGTCCCTGTAGTATGAGGATATCTCAGCTCCTGGGGCGCACTCTCCGCCAGGAACCGGCGGAGGTGGAGACGCCCAGCCATCGCCTGATGATGAAAGCCAGCCTCATCGCCCCCTTGTCTGCGGGAGTGTACAGCTATCTGCCCCTGGGCTGGCGGGCGCTACGTAAGATCGAGCAGGTTATCCGGGAGGAGATGGACGCTGCCGGCGGCCAGGAGGTCATGATGCCCGTGCTCCAGCCCATCGAGCTCTGGGAGGAGACCGACCGCCGCCGCGCCTTTGGCCCTACCCTGTTCACCACCACCGACCGCAAGGAACGCGTGCTCTGCCTGGGCCCCACCCATGAGGAGGTGGTCACCCTCTTGGTACGCCGCCACGTGCAGAGCTACCGGGACCTCCCCCTCCGCCTCTACCAGATCCAGACCAAGTTCCGGGACGAGCCCCGCCCCCGGGGTGGCCTGATGAGGACTCGGGAGTTCACCATGAAGGACCTCTACAGCTTCGATGCCGGCGAGGACGGGCTGGAGGCAAGCTATCAGGCCATGATGGCCGCCTACTACCGTATCTTCCAGCGCTGCGGGCTCCAGGCCATCGCCGTGGAGGCGGATAGCGGTGCCATCGGCGGCAAGGACTCCCACGAGTTCATGGTGGTAGCGGAGAGCGGGGAGAACGACATTATTTTCTGTACCAGTGGCGACTACGCCGCCAACGTGGAGCGGGCCCAGAGCGTAAAGCCTCCCATACCCCTGGAGTCCCCCTTGCCCCTGGAGCACATCTCCACTCCCGGCGTCAAGACCATTGAGGACTTAGCCCATTTCCTGGGCATACCTCAGAGCCGTACTCTGAAGGCTGTCTTCTACATGGCCGATGCTAGCCTGGTCTTCGTGGTCATCCGGGGCGACCTGGAGGTCAACGAGGTCAAGCTGAAGAACGCCCTGCACTGCTTCGAGCTGCGCCTGGCCGACGATGAGGAGGTGGCCCAGGCAGGCCTGGTAGCCGGCTGGGCCTCCCCTGTCGGCCTTAAGGGCGTGCGTGCCATTGCCGATGACTCTATCCTGCTGGGCAGCAACTTTGTGGCAGGGGGTAACAGCCCTGATACCCATCTACGCAACGCCAACTACCCG
This sequence comes from Chloroflexota bacterium, assembly GCA_016190535.1. Next base: position 11,401 of record JACPQK010000051.1, read on the forward strand.
CGGGACTTCTCCGTGGAGCAGGTCCTGGACATCGCCACCGCCCAGCCCGGCCACGCCTGCCCTCGCTGCGGCAGCGGGCTACGCCAGACCCGGGGCATTGAGGTGGGGCATGTCTTCAAGCTAGGCACCTTCTTCAGCCAGCGCCTGGGAGCCACCTACCTGGACCGGGAGGGTACTCAGCGCCCTATCATCATGGGCTGCTACGGCATTGGCGTAGGACGGCTCCTGGCCGCGGCCATCGAGGCCCACCACGATGACAAAGGGATCATCTGGCCGGTAAGTATAGCCCCCTACCACATATACCTGTGCCCCCTCAACCTGGACCAGGCCCCGGTGCGGGAGGCGGCGGAGTCCCTCTACCAGGAGTTGACCCAGAGGGGCTTTGAGGTCCTCTACGACGACCGGACGGATTCCCCCGGCATCAAGTTCAACGACGCCGACCTGCTGGGTATGCCCCTGCGCCTCACCGTCAGCCCCCGCACCCTGCGGGAGGGTGTGGTGGAGGTCCAGTCCCGCCAGGACGGGCGGCGGGACTACATCCCCCGGGAGAATGTAGTCCGCCTGTTGGGGGTTCGGCTTCGCGCTCTAGCGCGCAAGACAACGGGGCAGGGGAACGCGCCCAGGTTCGGAATCCTTTCCGCACCCTCCAAGACCCGCTGAGCGGGCTACGGCTGACGTATAATATACGCCTGTGGCTGTCTCCAGTCCCCGCAAGGTCCCGGCCCAGTCCAGGCTGCATTACGCCTGGGTCATCCTGGCGGCCGCGGCCGTCCTCAGCATAGCCAGCCGGGCAGACTCTGCCTCCTTTGCCGTCTTTGTGGACCCCCTGGTCAAGCTCCACGGCTGGAGCCGGGGACAGGTCTCCCTGGCCTATTCCCTGGCCTTCCTGGGCGGCATACCGGCGGTGCTGGTGGTGGGCTGGCTGGGTGATCGCTATGGGGCCAGGCGACCCCTGGTGGCCGCTGCCCTGGTCATGGCTTTGGGCACAGTGCTCATGGGCACTATAGCCCACCTCTGGCAGCTCTACCTCTTCTATGGCCTCTTGGTGGGCTCCCTGGGCAATGCGTCCTTCGTAGTCCTCCTCCCGGTGACCATTACCCGTTGGTTCCACCGCCGGGCGGGCCTGGCCATAGCCATCTACTGGGCGTCGGTAGGGATGGGGCCGGTGGTCTTTGCCCCCGTCTTCCGCTGGCTCATTGAGAGCCAGGGCTGGCGCTGGACCTTTGTCACTATGGGGCTGGTCTTGGGTGCTGCGCTCTTCTTCTGCTCTCTGCTCATCCGGGGGAGACCCCGGGAGAAAGGGATGACCGCCTACGGCGCCGATAACAGCCCGAATACCCCTCCCGGCCAGGAAGCGCTGGGCCTGGCCCAGGGCCTGCGCACCGTGATGGCCCGGCCCTCGGTATGGCACCTCACCACCATCCACCACCTGGGCTGCGTGGGGCACGCCGTTATTCTGGCCCATGTGGTGTCCATGGCCACCTATCAGGGGGTATCTGGAGTGGCAGCGGCCGGGGTGATCAGCGTCATCGCCGGCACCTCCGTATTCAGCCGATTCCTCTTCTCCCTGCTCACCGAGCGGCTGGGCGCCCGCCGCCTGCTGGCCACAGCCCTCATACTGCAGAGCACCCCCATTCTGCTTCTGCTCTGGGCACGGGAACCCTGGGCCTTCTATCTCTTTGCCGTGGCCTTCGGCCTGGGGTATGGGGGAGAGATGGTGGGGTTCCCCATCATCAACCGGCAGCTCTACGGTCCAGAGGCCCCTCTGAGCTCCATCTATTCTTTCCAGACCTTGGGCGCCATGCTGGGCATGGCCCTGGGAGGATGGCTTGGGGGTGCGCTATTCGACCTCAGCGGGGCCTACCGCTGGTCCATCCTGCTGGCGGCAGGGGTCGGGCTGCTGGCCATGCCCTCTGTCCTCTCCCTGCCTCGACAGCGGGAGGCTGCCTTCCCGCCTGGGCGGGTAGTGGCCACAGCCCCTCAGTAGCGGGGTTGTTCAGGAACGCCCCCCGGCTGAATCATGGGGCCTAAAGCCCCGGCTTATGGCCATCAAGTAAATAATGTGCCTCATGTTGGGTGAGGCCTTCCCCCTCTCTCAAGAGGGGGAAGGGGTTGTTGGTATCGTTATCCCTAACCCCCATGACGCACCCACGGCGCAAGGCACGGCCTACTACGGCCTGCTGCCCCTGGCCGGCAAGAATAAGATTGGTGTAATGGTGGACGTAGTTTCTCTTCGCGACGACCGACCGGTGGGAACCGCCTATTATGGCAACACGGCCGACGGGAACCTCTCCAGCGTCAAGCAGAGCAACTTCGACGGCTACGCCAGTTCGGGGCCAATGACAGTAAGATTGGATTACGAGGATGGGCCTGCGCCCCTCACCATTGCCATCTCGTTGAATTACTCCGTGGCAGCACGTGCTGTTCCTGCTACCCCCCCCCTCCTCCAGGCGGTACAGCGCCCACGCCAGCACCAGTCCCTACACCCACGGTCTCCCCAGCCTCTATTAGCATAAACGCTTATCTCCATTCGCAGACTTTGCGGGTGGGCAAAATCCCGGAGACTGGCGAGATGTTCCTCATCAGCGATAACGTGGGATGGGGCCTCTTCGACACTCCGAATTCCGCAGTAATGCAGGACGCCGATGGCAACGGGGTCATCTCTTATCAAACGCCTGGTGAGCGGCAGTCGGTGAGCGGCGCTTTGCTTCAGGGCGCTACACAGGCGTGGCGGATCGTCTCGGTATCGCCCTCTGGCCGCACCGTGAAGCTATCTCCTGTAGCTAAAGGGACGCTGAAGGGGCGTGTCCAGACCTTCGTTGGTGCCAGGCCAGTAGCTGGTGCCACCATACAGATCTGGCCGGGACCCTTTGAGACCACCAGCGGCCAGGACGGCTCCTACAGCCTGGAGGCCTATGGGGCAGCGCCTTGGAAGGTGCTGGTGAAAAAGGAAGGATATATACCCTTTGTGTACTATGCAGGTCGTGGCAAAGACCCCGCCTCTACGCCTGGTATTTCTTTGAGAGAGCGCAGCGTGACCACCTTTAACTTTGAGCTGGGCGAGGGCTCATCACAGACCTCAGGTACAGTCAAGTTGCTCCCGTCCGGGTCCTTCTACGCCATCCTTGGGCTGGCGTTTAGCGATCAGACTGTGGGGGATTTCTCCGTAAACACTTATCAGCAGCAGGACAAAGAGGGGAAAACCGTGGCGGGCGCATCAGCGTGCTCCCAGTTCGAGGGTCAAAGGGGTATGGTGGGACTGGGAGACCGGGGGGCCACACCCCTGGACCAGATAACCATCCCGCCCATCGGGTATTCGAACAGTTGCGTCCAGCTCAACTCGGGCCATGTCTATATCGTGAAAGCCCGAGAAGGGCTGGAGGGGCACTTCGTCGTCCTCCGCGTGGATTCCATAACAACCGATGGGGCTACCATCTCCTACCTGTACAGGTAGATAGGTCTGGGGGCTACGCCCGTCAACAGGTAAACCCCCAGACCGTAGCCTTGCGTCTCTCTGCTCCCGGACAATCCCCCGCCCCCAGCCTTCGGGCTGTGCGGGGTTGGGAGGGGCTAACCGGGCACTATGTCCCGGCGCTCAAAGAGCCATATGGCGGCAACCAGGACCACCAGGGCGGCCCCCACATGCAGGGCCAGCCCGGCCACGTGGAGTCTCCCCTCCAGCAGCAAGGGCACACCCTGGAAGTAGTAGAAGAAGGATCCCTTCTGTAGCCACTGGAAGGATCCCAGGGCTGGCCCCACGAAGTTAAGGATGTGCATGCCCGCCGTAATGAGCCCCGATACCATCAAGGCCCGGCCGGTGTTCAGGTAGAGGACGGAGAACAGCGAGGCATAGGCCGCCACGGCCACCACCAGCAGGTAGACCTGAAGATGGGCCAGAAGCAGGTTGCCCAAATCCAGCCCCACCCCAATGGCCCTCGTCCCCACCAGCATACCCACCACGGAGGCGACGAGGATGGCGGCCAGGGCCACCAGGAACGCCAGGAACTTGTAGAGTACCACCTGGGAGCGGCGCACCGGCTGGGCCAGCAG
>JACPQK010000047.1 GCA_016190535.1 Chloroflexota bacterium
CCCGACAGCAGCCGCTCAAGGAGGGTGACCTTGAACCCTGATGGTGTCCTTTTGACCAGTAAGGTAGCCATTGTCACCGGCGGCGGCCAGGGTATTGGCCAGGGCATATGCCTGGTATACGCCGCCTTCGGTGCCCATGTCCTCGCGGTCGACAAAGACAAGGTTCGGGCAGAGGAGACGGCCAGAGAGGCCTGTGCCCAGGGCCGCCGCTGTGTCCCCTACGTAGCAGACGTTACCGACCACGACCAGGTAGCGACCATGGTCCAGGCTGCCGTTAAGGAGTACGGCCAGGTGGATATTCTGGTCAACAACGTAGGCGATTTCCATACCCCCAGAGTGTCCAGCCCCGCCCCTTTCATCCAGGGCCACCCGGACGACTGGGACGACCTCTACCGGCTGAACCTGCGCCACATCTTCTCCTGCTCGCAGAGCGTTGGCCGCCGCATGGTGGAGCAGGGCAAGGGTGGCAGTATCATCAACCTTTCCAGCTCGGAGTCCTTCCGAGCAGCTCCGGGCCTCGCCGCCTATTGCGCCTTCAAGACCGCCGTCAACGGGTTCACCAGGAGCCTGGCAGTGGAGCTGGCCCCTCACCGTATCCGGGTCAATGCCATCGCCCCGGACAAGATCGAGACCCCCCAGGTGGACTACCGCAAGCGATTCACCCCAGAACAGTGGTCCCTCTGGCCCATCTGGGTACCCCTGGGGCACCACGGCCTGCCCGAGGACGTGGCGGGCGCAGCCGTATTCCTGGCTTCGGAGCTGTCCCGGTTCATCACAGGCACCACTATCCACGTGGACGGGGGTACCATCGCCGCCAGCGGCTGGTTCAAGAGCCTCCAGGGGGGATGGACCAATAGCCCGCTGAGCACATGAGCGCTCGGGGCCAGCAGGGGGCGGAAGAAGCCTGAGAATCCAGAACTGCCGTCCGCCTTCGGCGGGCCCAGCAGGCCGGCGCTTCGCAGGGGATCCGGGGCCGCACCCCAAACAGTGCCCCACTCAAAGCGGGGCTTCTGGCTACCCGTGCCGAAGGCCAGGGGCCGGAGCCCCTTTGCTATACTGGGCCAGCCGCAGGTTGCGTACCCGGGGTGTAGCGACGGCCATGAGTAGGCCCAGCATCGCGGCCACCACAGCCATGGTCGCTGCGTAGCTGGGTGCGCCTACCAGGTCGGCCCCTACGCCTGCCGTGAGGGAGCCTGCCGAAATCCCCGCAGGAGTCAGGCTCAGCACGCTGATCACTCGTCCCCGCATGTGGTCCGGTGCCATGAGCTGCAACATGGTCTGGTTGGTAGTCATGTAGGTCATCTCGGCGAAGCCGGCGAGCACCAGTAGGGGTAGCGCTACGGCCATGGAGGGAGAGAGGGCAAAACCCAGCATAGACAGGCTGAACAGCATGAGGGATCCCAGGGCCAGCAGGCCTCGCCGGTCATAATGCCCCAGGGAGGCGGTGAAGAGCGCCCCCAGCAGCCCGCCAAGCCCAACAGAGGAGAGCAACAGCCCCAGACCTGCGGGGCCAGTGTGGAACACGTCTTTGGCGAAGATTGGCATTAAGGCAGTGAAGGACGGAATAAGGAACAAGGGGGCCAAGAACGCCAGCAGGACGACCCCGCGGGCGTTGGGCTCTTTGACCACGTATCCAATCCCTTCTCCGGCCTCCTTGAGAAAAGAGCCACGTTGACGGCTGGGCGTAGACCGCGGTGGAAAGGCGATCATGAAAATGGTGATAGTTACGCCCACGTGGGCCGCGGCAATAGTAAAGAAGCTGCCCTCGGGGCCCAGGTAGGCAATCATATAGCCCGCGACGCTGGGGCCCAGGATGCGAGTGAAGCTCATGGCGCTGATGAGCAGAGAGACGGCGTTGGGGACCGCCGACCTAGGGACCAGGTCAAAAGCCAGCGTTTGCCGGGCTGGCCCGCCCATGATCATGGCAGTGCCTGCCAGCAGGGTAAAGGCGAACAGGTGCCACACCTGGACCTGGCCCAGGGTCAGCCCGGCAGCGAGCCCCAACAGGACCAGGATGAGAAGTATCTCGCTGGCAACCATGAGCTTGCGGCGGTCCATGCGGTCGGCGGCCACGCCGGAGACCGGCGCCAGGAGAAGCATGGGTACGAAGCGCATGGCGTTCACCAGGCCCAGGATGCTGCCCGAGCCTGTGATGTCATACACGATCCAGTAGATGGAGGTCTGCTGGATCCACTGACCTGCGCCGCTGAAAAAAGACCCGATCCACAGGAAGCGGAAGCTCCGGAAGTGGAGGGAGTGGAAGGTGCCGATTACCGGCGACTCCGGGGGTGCTGCCGACTTACCGCGGGTGTCTTCGCCGACCGGGATTGCCCCGGACCGCGGCTCTGGGTCAGCCGTCATAGCCCAACCCCTTCGGCGCCGCTATCGTAGCGCCACCTCGAACCCATGCGTGTCTTTATAAGACCCAGCTCGCCTAAGATTTAGCTTCCTCGTACTTTCCAAAACCAGCGGTTCAATGTGTAGGTCGGGTTGGGAAACCCGACCTACTTGGGACAGAGCCCGATAACCTACCGAGAACCTACGGAGTGTACAGCCTGCCGTAGGGCCGCAGGTAGAGGGGATAGAGCCTGATAAAGGGCACTGCCAGGACCGGCGCAGGGTCCAGAGCGAAGTGCCGGCAGAACTCGCCCACCAGTTGCTCCAGGCGGGACCGCTCGGCCTCGCTGGGCTGGGCCACCCCCACCTCTTTGCCCAGTTGGTGCGGGGCTACCTCTCCCCGGAGGTAGATGGAGCCCCCGTGCATTCCCGTACCGATGAAGTTAGCCCGGTGGCGCTCCCCAGGCTGGAGGCCCAGCCCCAGGACCACCAGCACACCCCCCGCCATGTACTCCCCCAGGAAGTCCTGGGCGGTGCCTCCGATGACCACCTGAGGCACCTTCTCCCTGTACTCCTTCATGTGGATGCCCACCCGGTAACCTACGTCTTCTTTGACGAAGATCCTGCCCCCCCGCATGGAGAGGCCCAGGATGTCCCCGGCATGGCCATGGACCACTATCTGCCCCTCGTTCATGGTATTGCCGCAGCCGTCCTGGGCGTTGCCGTGCACCACGATGGAGGGACCATCCATAAAGGCCCCTAGGTCGTTGCCCGGAGTGCCGTAGATGTCGATACGCACCGAAGTGCCTAGGTCAGTGCCGATATAGCGCTGGCCATAGACGTTATGGATCTCGATGTGCTTTGTCCCCTGGGCCACCAACTCCCTGAGCTTTGCGTTAAGCTCCCGGTAGTGTACCCCCAGGGCATCCACCTTGACTACCGAGTTACGAGAGGGCATATTGAACCAGTCCTGTACCTTCTACGTGCAGATAGAACTTGGGCCAGATACTCCAGAGCGCCCAGCCCCATGCAAATACGAAAGTATATGTTCCTTCCCCAGGGGCTGTCAATTTGAATTTCCTGAGGGCGTTGCGAAATACTCCGCGCTTCAGCACGGGGTGCTAGC
>JACPQK010000049.1 GCA_016190535.1 Chloroflexota bacterium
ACTCTCCGCCTTGCGGAGTCTCCGATACCCTGTTCGGACCGGACTCCTTCGGAGAGCGAAGCCGAAGGAAGAAGGGGGCAAGGGGGATGAGGTATGGGGACGGGCAAGACGAAGGGGGACACTGTTGACGCGGCTGAGGTGCAGCTCCACCCGGCGGGTGAATCAGGGCCAGGTCTAGGGCAAATCTGGCAGAAGGGCCAATTGCTAGTTTTGGGTCGGCTGGTAGAGTTGACGGTAGGCGAAGCGCGGCTCTACAATAGGGTCTTGGAGGTTATTATGCCCCTATATGAGTTCGTGTGCGCTAGCTGCCAGCACCGCTTCGAGGTCCTGCGCCCTATCTCGCGAGCCGATGAACCTACTTCCTGCCCCCATTGCTCCAACGGGGCGCAGCGGCGAGTATCTCGGGTCGCTTCCTTCAGCCGGGGGGAGGACGGCGAGCTGAGCCCGGTGGCGGGGAGCGGCCCCTCCTGCGGCGGCTGCTCCTCCACCAACTGCGGCACCTGCTCTATCTAGCCTTCGCCGAGCCAGCGAGCTACATGGCCAGGCCCCTGGCGTTCACGGTTCCAGTCCTTTAAGGGAGAACCGTGAGCCTGGGGGAGTGGCAGGAGTGGGAGCGCCGCTACCGGCAGGGTGAGTACCAGCCCCGCTGGGAACCTTCCTCCCTGCTGGTAGAGTGGCTGCCCACTCTACCCAGAGGCCGGGCGCTGGATGTGGCTTGCGGCAATGGACGCAATGCCCTCTTCCTGGCCTCCCAGGGCTACACCGTGGACGCCATCGACATTGCTGCCTCTGCTCTGGCCCTGGGGAGGCAGCGGGCCTTCTCCCTGGGCCTAAGGGTGAACTGGGTACAGGCCGACCTGGACAGCAACCCCTTATCTGAAGCTGCCTATGACCTTATCGTTGTCTCTTTCTACATCAACCGGGCCCTGGCCCCTTCCCTGGTGGATACCCTGAGGCCCGGCGGCGCTCTGGTCTATGAGCACCATTTGAAGGTCCCCCAGCCCGTGGATGGGCCAACCAAGCCCGAGCACCGGTTCGCCCCCGGCGAGTTGAAGCGGCTCTTTTCCCGCCTAGAGGTGTTGCACTACGAGGAGGGGGTCTTCCAGGAGGGGGAGCGCCGCCACGCCCATGCTCGCCTGGTAGCAGCTAAGGAGACCTCACCCCCTGGCCCCCTCTCCTAGGCTTGGGAGAGGGGGAATACAAGGGGTTCGGGGGATACCCCCGAACCCCCGACAGGGGCTTTGCCCTGCACTCCTGAGCCAGAGGCCGGGAAGTAGCCGCTAGGGGGCAAAACGGGGCTGAGGGGCCACCCGCCACAGGGTGGTCGGTGTGGTCAAATAGATATAGCCGTCCGGCCCCATAGCCAAACCGATGATGCCCTGTCCTCCCACTGTCAGCGCTGTCTCCATGTTGAGGATGCGGTCGTAGTTAGGGCACTCCAGCACTACGCGCCGCAGGCTACCCGTATTCCAGTCCCCGAAGAAAAGGTCCCCCTGGAGGCGGGGCTCAGGCCCGGTATAGAAGGCGGCGTTGGTGGGGGCTATGTTGGGGGTGAAGGTAACCAGCGGGTCGATGAAGCGAGGGTCGCTGGCCACGCCGGTGACCAGGGGCCAGCCATAGTTCCCTCCTGGCTTCAGCAGGTTCACCTCGTCATTGCGGTCCGGGCCGTTCTCGGTGATGTAGGCCCGCCCCGTCTCTGGATGGAAGGCCAGGCCAAAGATATTGCGGTGCCCCAGGGTGTAGATTGGTGAACCTGGGATGGGGTTGTCCGCGGGGATGGAGCCATCGGGGTTGAGGCGCAGCACCTTGCCGTGGATAGTGCGGGAGTCCTGCGACAGCTCGCGCTGGGTGGCGTCCCCTGTGGTCACATAGAGCTTGCCATCAGGCCCGAACCCCAGCACACCGCCGTTGTGGATGGAGGCGGCGGGGATCTGGTCGAAGATAACGGTGGTCTCCGCCGCCCGCCCCTCAGCTTCCCGCAGGCGGACTACCCGGTTCCACAGGGAGCCGTCGGGGGCCCGGTAAGTATGGTAAGCGTAGAGGAAGGGTTGGGTGGGGTAGTCGGGGTGGAGGGCCAGCCCCAGCAGGCCGGTCTCCTGGAGGGCCGCCACGGAGAACTCAGCGAAGGGCTCGGGCCGGAGCATTTCATCCTGGATGATGCGGATGCGCCCCTTCCACCGCTCGCCGACAAAGATGCGGCCATCGGGGGCGATGGCGAGCCCGGTGGCCAGCTCCAGCCCCGTGGTCACGGGTGTGGCCACCAGCGAAGGTGGGGTGGGAGAGAGTGGGGTGGGGGCAGGGCAGGGTCCCCCGGTGGGCAAGGCTGTGGGTGTGGGGGACGGCGCTGCGGTAGCCGTGGGCGGGGGGGTGGATGTGGCGATGGGTAAAGGTGTGGGCGAAGGCGATGGTGTGGCTGTAGCCGCGGGCTGCGCTGTGGTCAGCGGCTGGGAGGTAGCTGTAGGCACTATCGTTGGCGGGGAGGCGCATGCCGTGAGCAGGAGGGCCACCAGGGACAGGGGGACCTTCCATCTCATGGGCTGCGCCCCTTTCTGGCCAGGGCCCATCGGGAGAGGGCAGTAACCAGCAGTGCCTCGACGGCCACGGCGGCAGCGATAAACAGCGTGGCCTGGAAGAAGAACCCCTCCGGAAAGAGGCGGATGAGGTAGTGCTGGCTGGGGTCCAGCATCCAGAAGGGGTTAGAGAAGCTGACTATGTGGAAGAGGTAGAACAGCCCGCCGAACCCCACCAGCGCCCACAGCCCGAGGCCCAGCAGCAGGCCCAGGGTGATCAGGCCCCCGTACTGGGCCAGGCGCAATATCGCCTGGGTCTCGCTCCGGCGGCGGCGCAGGCCCAGCCTCAGGGCAGCATAGCCCCCCAGGTAGGCCAGGGACAGGCCAGCGGCCCAGTAGACCTTATGGACCAGGTCTTTGACGTCCTTTAGGTGGACCATCTCGCGGTCAGTGAACAGGGTGCGCTCCTCGCCAGCGATCTCCGTGGATACCTGGATGTAGAACTCAGGGGAGTTGAAGTACTGGATGAGCGCCTGGGCGGTCTCGCGCAGGGCCTCCGGCTTTATCCCCGTGTTCTCGGCGATGTCGAAGCGGTCGAAGCCATAGTAGTAGAGGCGCGGCTGGTTGACCGCCAGCGCCCCGTTGAAGGCGATGAGGAATACAGGGAGGGCGGCCAGCCAGAGACCTGCGGCCAGCCGGGACAGCCACAACAGCTTTGCCTTCGCCTTGACAGACACCTCCCCAGAGTATGGGCGGGAGATACCCCTGGCCCTGCGACGTGC
>JACPQK010000057.1 GCA_016190535.1 Chloroflexota bacterium
CCACCACCTGATGGTGGGCCAGCACCCAGCGCTGCGCCACCTCTTGGTCGTGGGTCTGATAGGGCAGGGCCGGACCGTCGTGGACCAGGGCACCCAGCCTCTGGTACAATACTGGACTTACCTCCTGGCCCTCGATGCCGATAGCGCCCAGGTTTGCCCCTTGGTCTACCAGGGCCACGCAGTAGACATAACATGCCGACCGGCCGGTCTGCAAAGGAGTGGGGGTCCCCTGGATGGCTGCCGTCATTGGGTTAGCCCTCCTGTAGGGGTCTCGGCAGGCAGGCCCGGCTCCAGAACGTTATTGACCAGGTCCGCTATAGCCTGGTCCAGACCATCCCGGAAGGCCTTCACCGATTGAGTGACCCCCATCTCCACCTTGATCCTGTCCAGGGCGCTTTCCAGCTCCATCAGGGCGACCCCCAGCCTTTCCACCTCCCTCTCCGTGAGGCTCCCCGCCGCCATGCGTTTCAGGGCCTGGAGGCGGAGGGTCTCCTCTATGATCTCCACCAGGGCCAGCACCAGCCCCAGGATAGCGCCCTTGAGGTCCTCCTGGTCTAGGTCAATGAGCATGGTTCTAGACCTTCCTCTTCCCGATGCGCACCTCCAGGACGCCGTTGCGGCAGTTCAGGGACATACTGTCAGGGTCCAGGTCGCCTTCCAGGGTCAAGGTCTTCCTGTAGTTACGCCGGGCGCTCCCCCTGGTGGCGATGGAAAGCACCTGGCCCTGGAGCTTCACCTCCATATCCTGGAGTCCTACCCCCGGGACATCGGCCACCACCACGACCTGCTCCGGCTCATGAATAATATCCAGGGGGGGCTCCGTATCCTCCTCGGGGCTTTGCGTCCGGCTTGCCTCCGGGCCCGTCTTCCCCAGGGTGCCCAGGTGGAACTCCCGGGACCCCCAGGGGCCGCGGGTGCGCACGTGCCCGGAGACGACTGCCTGGTCCCCCGCAACTGCTCTCAGCTTCTCCTGTAGCTCACTCAGCCGTTTCCCCAGGCTCTCTGGAGAGGCTAGGAGTTCCCCCAGATCGATCCTCAAGCCCAAGATGTCCAGAACCCCACCGATCAGGTTGGACTCTCCGGTCTCCTCCCTTTTCCTTTCCTCTTCGACCATAGCTCATACCTCCTGGTCTACGGTGAGGGGTAGGTTGCCATTGCGGCGGACTCCTGCCTCCAGGGGAGCGGGGCTGGCAGGGAGCCTGGTCCCCGAGGGGAACTCCAGCCCGTACCTGGCCGCCGTCTCAAAGGAGGCCAGGGCAGCCCGGATCTTGATCCCCAGCAGCTCTACCCCTATCACGGATACGGTGATGTCGGCGTTGATGACCAGCCCCTTGTCCAGGATGCGGTCTATGACGTCGGCCAGTGTGCCTGGCGCTAGTTGTTGTGGACTGGTGGTCATCCCTTGTCCCCCTTTTCTACCCTTTCTGGGTGGCCTATGGGCACTGGGGTTTCACCGCTGCACCCGGAGCTGGCTGGGCCATTCGGACGTCCCCTCCTCGTCTCCCACCTCGCTCCGCAGCCGGGTGCGTTTGCGCTCGAAGCTCAGCAGGGATCCCTCCTCAGACAGCAGCACCTCGTAGTTCCCGATGACATCGGTGCTGGAGGGGATTCTGACCATCTCCAGCATCTCCACCCGTACCTGCCAGCCCGCATCACTTTTCTGTGCCCGGACTACGGACACGGGCGTAAGGCCAGTTACCTCCGCCAGTTGTCGCCTGGCCCTTTCCAGGGCCTCGGGCATTTCCATAGCTACCTCCCCCCGTCTCTGTAAGGCGGTGGAGCGGGACCGCCGTGGTCCAGATCAGCGCGCTCTCTAAAGGCGTCGAGCAGCGTAAGCAATGCCTCCTCCTCTCGCTGGTATTCCTCCTCGGAGATGGTTCCCTCCTCGTACCTCTCCTGAAGCTCTAATAGCTGACCGCGGGCAGCCCACCCCCTTTCCAGGGCGTCTTGCTGGGCCCTCTCCGCCAGGGGGGTAGCCAGCCAGCCCATCAGCCGGGGAGCACCCAGGACGGGCAGGGTGAGCAGCGCCCAGAGGAGCCTCATGGTCCAAGGCCCCCCCAGTCCACCACGATGTTGACGAAGTTGTAGGGGGGCACCGGGCCCACGTACTTCAGGGACACCCGTGGCTCCACCCTCGCCTCCAGCTTCCCCACAGCGCTATCGAACTCTTCCCCCCGGGCCACATCCACCAGGAAGGCAGCGTTGACGATCATCCTGTCTCCCAGGACGCTGTTCTGGCGGCTGTCGTGGGAGATGGGCTGTAGTGCTTCCAGGATGGCTGCCGCCTCCCGGCTCTTTTTCTGCTCCAGGGTCTCCTTCACCATCTTCCCCAGGCCGATGCCAGCATAGCGAGCGACCTCGGCAGGCTTTCCCCGCAGGTTGTCCCGCAACTGACGAATATGGGGATTTTCGGCCAGCAGCTCCGCAAAGAGGCCCTTCTCGTCCATCCACATAGCTTTGAGGCCCAGCTCCACCCTGCCTTCCATCCGGGCCAGGAGCTGCTGGAACTCCTCGCCCCGCCGGGCCAGCAGCCTCCGGATGTCCTCCTCCGCCGAAGCCCGGTCGGTGACCGTGCCAAAGCGGACGGGCAGCAGGGTGTATTCCCTCATCACCCTTTCCAGGACCCGCTCGTGGGCGATGATGTTGGCCCGGGAAACCCGGCAGGCCCCTTCCGGGGCCTCGCTGACCACCATAGCCAGGTCCCCCAGGGGTACGGTGAACACGGGGCCTGGGCCTCCCCCTACGGGAGAGACGCCGTCGAAGGGCCGCCCCTCCCGGCAGCGGATGATGCAGTAAAGGTATCTGGCTTCCCGTTCCATCAAGTCCTTCTCCCGTTAGAGGGTCCGGGCCTATCCGGGATCCGGGCCGATGTCCTCATCAGCCAAGCGGCGCAAGGCGGGGATGAAGAGGACAGATTGGTCCCCCAGAGGACTGGTCTGGAGGTGGGGGTCGGCAGAGGCCTGAGAGTAGGCCTGGAGCAGGGCAAAGGCCTGCCGGGCCTTTGCCCATTGCTCCCTGGCCGGTGGGTCTATCTCCAGATGGCCCTGCAGTTTCGCCGCCACCCGGCGGTAGGCCCTCCTCACCTCGGTTTCTGACAGTTCGTCCCCCAACTCCAGCAGTTGACGGGCCTCTTCCAACTGGCAGGCGCTTACCCGGGTGACGTCTACGGTGCAGAAGCTGTAAGGGGGCAGCGGACCGATCACCCGGAAGGTGATTCCGCCGTGGAAAAGCTGGTCCAGGGTCCGGAGGCGCTCCTCCAACTCTCGCTGTCGCGCCTTCTCCACCAGGAAAGCCATGTTCATGACCATCTGGTCGGAGAGCAGGGAGCGGCGGACTACGTCCAGGGGCAGGGACTGAAGGTGGGATAAGATAATCTCCTGGTAATGCTTGCGCCGCCGGTCCAGGCAGGTCTTCACCAACTGGCCCAGGCGCAGCCGCTCCTCAAAACTGGGCAGGCCCTGGGCGCTGGCCTCGTCTCTGGCCGAGAGGACCTCTTGCTCCCGGCTGACCTCCTGGATTACCTGGCCCAAGTCCCAGGTGGCGGCTAGCTCTATCTCAACTTTGTCCCGGACGCAGTCCAGGGCGCTCAGGAGCGCCTTCTGTCCCTGAGAGAGGAGCGCACGCACTTCCCCGGGGTCGGCCAGCACCGTGCCAAACTTCACGGGGAGGACAGCGCGGTTTTGCATTATCTGCTCCACCACGCGCTGGTGCGCCAGTAGCTGCTGCACCAGCTCCTCCTTGGTCAATGCAGCCAGGGGACTGCCCTGGTAGGGGCTTACCAGGCAGGCCACGTTGTCCTCCGCTACCAGGTAGGTAGGCTCAGGATAGCCTGTCTCCCGCATGGAGGTAACCACCCCCCGGGCCTCTAAAATGCAGTAGAGATAAATGCCCAAGTCCTTGCCCTTACATCCTCCGCTACTGGGGTGTCCCTGAAGATGAGTGCCAAAGCCGTGTTGCTTGCGGCACCCCTCATCCCTTCGCTCCTGTCAAAATCGGCATGACACCGGCCCGTAGCCCTGGCCTTCAGGCCAGGGCTGGTGCCTTCAGGGGCCGCCACATAGCGTTCCTGTCGTGCAACGTAGCCCCGCCCTGAAGGGCGGGACTTCGACTTCAGGGACGGGACGCTAGTAGTCAATAACTAGCTGCTTACCTGGGCGGTGCCCCTTGACCTCCGAAAGGGGGGCACCCCCGGGGTCCCCGCTGGATACCTCCTGTTGGACCGTGCCTGCCCTTTTGACGAGGGTCTCCCGCACTCTGAGGAGTCGCCCCTCGATGCGCTGTCTCCGCTTGGCCAGCGCCGTCAGCTCCGATTGCAGTCGCAGGTTCTCCATGCCCAACGAGAGCACCTCCAGGTAGGTTGTGCTCCGATGGCGGGGAGTGGAACGGGCATGGATGCTCAGGGCAGTCCGCACATCCCCCAGGGTTCTCATTCTCGTAAGACCGCTCATCTCATCGTCTCCCTTAAGGCCAGGACTTCGCCCCCGCGGGCACCGGTGCAGTAGCCAGGATATCGTCCAGCACCTCCCTGACCCTGGAGACCCGGACGGCGTTACCGCTCCGACAGGACTGGGACCCCAGGACATCCAGGCATACCTGCCGAAAGAGGGCGTCCCTCTGGGGGGAACCGTTCACCAGCGTCATCGCCTTGGCTACCATGATGCAGCCTCGGATAGTGGGGGGAACCTCGCATACACCCGCCTCCCGGAGGCTGCGCACGGTATACACAATCCTTTCCGCCTCTGCCCTGTCAATACCGGACTTGGTCTGGGTGATGGCTACCTCTGTCTCCTCGTCAAACTGGTCCAGGTCCAGGGTGATCATCCGGTCCCGGAGGGCATTCTGGCTGCGGTAGACGCCGGCGTATTCCTCCGGGTTGCTGGTAAAGATGGCTGTGAACTGAGGGTGCACCTTCAGGTAGCCGCCCCCATTCCGGGCCGAGGGTAGCTCCAGGACCTTCTCCTGGAGCACCGAGAGCAGGACGTTGTTGGCCTCGGGGCGGGAGCGGGTGAACTCGTCGTAGATCAGGGTGAGGCCATAGCGACAGGCCATAGTGAGCCGGTTGTCCGTCCACCGGTTGGTCATGTCCTCTTCCGTCTTGAGCACGGACTGTATGTAGTTGTCCAGCACCCTTCTCACCGTAAAGCCGTGCTCTGCCCCCACCAGGTCGGAGGTGGAGAACTCCTCGTCCCCGTGGACGAGGATAACCGGCCGGCCCAGCTTGGTAGCTACATGCAGGGCCAGAGTGGTCTTCCCGGTGCCCGCGGCCCCCCGGAAGTGGATGGGGAAGCCAGCGCCCAGGTAAATCAGCGCCCGCTCCACGATGCTGCGCACAAAAGGCGTCTCCACGAAGCTGGGTAGCGACCGGGGCTGCAACAGCGCTGGAAGCCCTTCTATTTCCAGGTCCATACTCTCTCCACCCTTGAATTCCCCCGGGCCCAGGCTCCGGGACATGTAGTGTAACTAGATAGCGAAGTAGAGGAGGTCCCGCTTCTCCGCCTTGCCCTCGTCCACCAGGCTTCGCAGGAGCCGGGCTGCCTGGATGCGGCTTGTCCCGAACACCTTCTCCAGCTCGGTGAGGCGGGTGCCATCGGGGTGGCCCGCCAGATAGTCGAATAAGTTGCTCCGAAGCTGGGAGGGGGGCAGGGTGCCCTCGCCCCCATTCGGGAGAGGGGCGCTTTCCCTGGGGGTCGTATTGCCCACAGGTGGAGGGCTTCCCCTGGCTGCCACAGCCCTCCTGCGCCTTGCCCCCAGGGCAGCCGTCAGGGACCGCCAGGTTTCTCTGGCCCGGTGGCGGTCTGAGGCCAGCTCCCGGAGACGTGCCCGGGCTGCCTGGCTGCGTTTGGCCTCTAGCTGAGCATAGTGGGCGTGCGCCTGCACCCGTTGGTCCCTTTGCTGCCGGGATGCATCAGCACGGGTGGAGGCCAGCTCCGCTAGCCCAGCCCGGCCCTGAGAGTGCCGGTGTCTTTCCCTGCTGGCCAGGGTGGACCGCATCTCCCGCAAAGCAGTCCTCTGCTGCTGGAGGCTGGCCTGGCGGTCCCTGCGCCAGCCCCCGACCTCGGCCCGGGCGGTCCGCCTCTGGGCTGCGGTTTGCCCCCGCAAGGCGGCGATGTCCGCTGCCCTGGCTTCAAAAGAGCCGAGGATGC
>JACPQK010000048.1 GCA_016190535.1 Chloroflexota bacterium
GGATACGCAGCTTCAATAGCTCCGTCTCCGGGTCCGAGTAGTCTGAGGATGTGCCAATGTTGGCGTTGACCTTGGTGCGCAGTCCCCGTCCGATGCCACAGGGGTCCAGGTGGCGGTGGTAAACGTTGGCGGGGATACAAATAGTGCCCCGGCTCAGGCCCTCCCGGGTGGTCTCCGGGGCCAGGCCTTCCCGCTCTGCCACTCGCGCCATGGCCGGGCTGACCTCACCGGCCAGGGCCAGCTCCCGCTGCGTCATTCTCCCCTCGTACAACAAATAGACCAAGAGCTTCGGTAAGCGGCGAACGTACTCTTGGTCTGTGATTCAGCCGCTTCCCTACGCTTGCATTACCAAGATCAGGTTCCTAGGGTTCCCCGATATCCTCGAGGTCTCAGCCTGCTGAGCACCCCTAGCGGCCCCTGCCGTATTCGATTTTGAGCTAGCCCAAGCATACCGCGGGGACTGCCAAAAAGCAATATGGTGTACTCCCCAGACCAACGCAAATGTTACAGTAACTGTGGCTGAGCTTACCGTGAAACGTGGTTCAAGAGCGGTTGGCGAGAGGGGGCGTTGGGCGAGCCGCCCGGCAACGGCCTAGAAGTCATTTCAAAACCCTTCCCAGGGTGATGAGGATGCAAGCCAAGAGGACAAAGGCGTGGTAAACGTGAGGAAGGCGTTCGTGGCGGACCGGCACTGGGCGAAAGCAGCCCAGCCAAAGCAAAGGTCCGCCCCATTATCCAGCGGTGTCGGTAGCCACTGATATCGGCCTTCCTACCGGGCCGGGACTTCTTTCCGCGCCGCTCAGGGATGCTCGGGTGAACGCCCCGCCGCCGCAGCGCAGTGCGGAAGGCCTGGCTGTCGTATGCCTTGTCCGCTACCACCTCCTTGGGCCTCCCGCGTCTCCTGGGCATGCGGATAGTAGCCAGGGTAGGTTCGGCCAGCCGGATTTCCGCCACTTGGGCGCTGGCCACCAGGAGGCCCAGGGGAAGTCCCTGCCCGTCCACTGCCAGCATCACCTTGCTCCCTTTGCCATGGCGGGTCAGGCCGACGGCGCCGCCCCCTTTTTTGCTGGCACGAAGGTGGCATCCAAGGAAATCCGGTTCCAGTCCAGCCCTTCCCTCTCGTCCAGGGTTTGGAGTAAGGCTTGCCGGATCTGCTTCCACATCCCATCCTCCTGCCATCGGCGCAGCCGACGCCAACACGTTACTGGACTCCCGTATTGGCGCGGCAGGTCCTGCCACCGGCTGCCCGTTTGGAGCACATACAGAATCCCTTCCAGGGTTTGTCTATCATCTGCACGGGGACGCCCTGTGCGCGCTGCGGCAGGAAGCGGCGGAGCCAAAAGCGCCCACTGCTCATCGGTGAGCCCGTGGAACATGATCCCCTTCCAAGCTCAAATATCCTGGCTATCATGCCACATGCCTACCCGTTTTGAAATAGCTTCTAATAATCCCTGGAACTCTTACAGAATGAGCATACCATCCCCCAAAGAGTAGAAGCGGTAGCCCTGGGCGATGGCCTGGGCGTAGGCGGCTTTGACCCGATCCCAACCAGCGAAGGCGGCCACCAGCATCAGGTTGGTGCTCCGGGGCAGGTGGAAGTTGGTAATGAGGGTGTCTACCGCCCGGAAACGGTGCCCCGGCAGGACGAGCAGGTCGTTCCAGCCGGTGAAGGGGGCCAGGCGGCCTTCGACAAGCTCAGGGCGAGCGGAACTCTTACCCTTTGGTGGTGAGCCCATCGAGCCACGGAGGGCCGCCGCCTCCAGCGTGCGCACCACGCTGGTGCCCACGGCCACCACCCGGTGGCCGTGGGCCTGCGCCGTGGCCACGGCGCAGGCGGCGGCCTCACTCAGCTCGCAATACTCGGGCAACATGCCATGCTCTCGGGGGTCCTCCACCCTCACCGGCAAGAAGGTGGCCGGCCCAATATGCAGAGTAAGCATCGCCACCTCAATCCCTCTTAAACGGAGACCTTCCAACAACTCCGGCGTGAAGTGAAGGCCCGCCGTGGGGGCGGCCAGGCTGCCCTCGGCGGGGCTCAGGCCAGGGCCCTCCCGGTGGGCGTAGACTGTCTGATAGCGCTCCGGGTCGGCCAGGGGCTGGCGGATGTAGGGGGGCAGGGCCACCTGCCCCAACTGCTCCAGGGGGAACTCCTGGGAAAAGGCCACCCGGGTGGTGCCCTGTAATGTGGTCGCCTCGATCTGGGCAGAGATACTGGTGCCATCGAAGTTGACCACGGTGCCGGGACGCAGCCGCCGCCCCGGGCGGGCCAGGCAGTCCCAGACCAGGGGTGCCTGCCGGCGCACCAGCAGGAGATCCACCCTACCCCCCGTGGGCCGGCGGCCTACCAGGCGGGCAGGGACCACCCGGCTATCGTTGACCACCAGCAGGTCACCCGGCTCCAGCATCTGCGGAAGGTCATAGAAGTGGCGGTGCTCCACGGATGCCGAGGAGCGGTGGAGCACCAGCAGCCGGGAGTGGTCGCGAGGCTCTGCCGGGGCCTGGGCGATGAGCTCAGGCGGAAGGTAGTAGTCGAAATCCCTGGTCTTCAACTCCCTGCCCTGATTATAGCCACAAAAAGGGGCACCCCATACCGGGGTGCCCCTTTGCTCTGACCAGAGAGGCCTAGAAAAGCCCCTGCACTTTGCCCGTCTTTACGTCCACATCCACCCTCCTGAAGGCAGGGTCCGAGCTGGTGCCCGGCATCAGGCTGATGGAGCCCGTTACCGGGCAGAGGAACTTGGCCCCGGAGTAGATGAGGACATCCCGCACGGGAAGGGCCCACCCCTTGGGGACACCCTTGCGGGAGGGGTCGGAGGTGAGGCTGAGGTGGGTCTTGACCATCATGGTCGTATAGTCGTTGTACTTGGGGTCGGCCTCCAGCGCCTTGGCCTTCTCCTCCGCCTCGGCGGTCCAGGACACCCCATTGGCGCCATACACCGTCTGGGCGATCTTCGCCACCCGGTCCCGGAGCTTCGTCTCCAGGGGATAGAGGAAGCCGAACTCGCTGCTGTCCTTGCTGGCCTCGATAACGGCATCGGCCAGCTCCAGGGCCCCCTCACCACCCTTAAGCCAGTGCTCACTTACCGCGCAGCGGGCACCGGCGGCCTCAGCCGCCCGTCGCACGACGTTGATCTCCTCTTTGCTATCGGTGTGGAAGCTGTTGATACACACCACAGGGTTGATACCCGCGGCCTTAACAGTGTTTATGTGGTGCAACAGATTGGACAGGCCCTTCTCCACCAGTCCCGGGTTGGACTTGGTATACTCCTCGGGCAGAGGAATGCCAGCCACCACCCGCGGGCCACCACCGTGCATCTTGAGGGCACGGATAGTAGCCACCACCACGGAGACATGGGGCTTGAGGCCGCTGAGGCGGGACTTCACGTTCCAGAACTTCTCGAAGCCGATGTCCGCACCGAACCCGCTCTCGGTCACGTGGTAGTCGAACATCTTCAGCCCCAGGCGGTCCGCGATGATGGAGGACTGCCCCACAGCGATATTGGCAAAGGGTCCCGCGTGGACCATGCAGGGCTGGTACTCCACGGTGCAGCAGAGAGTGGGATTGATGCTTTCCACCATGAAGGCCGTCATGGCACCCCCCACCTCCAGGTCACCCGTGGTAACCGGCTTACCCCGTTTGTCGAAGGCAACAGTTATGTTATTCAGCCGCTCCCTCAAGTCGGCCAGGTCGCGGACGATGGAGAGTATGGCCATGACCTCGGAGCTAACGGCGATACCGAACTTGGACTGCATCAGGTAGCCGTCCATGCGCCCGCCCATGCCGATGACGATGCTGCGCAGGCTCTGGGCGCAGAAGTCCAGGATCCAGCCCATCTCCACGCGGGTGGGGTCAACGTCCAGGCGGCGCATCTTGGTGAGGCGGGCAAGCTGCTCGTCGGTATAGTTGCGCTCGTGCTGCATCCGGGCGGTGAGGGCCACCATGGCCAGGTTGTGGGCGTTCATAATGTTGTTGATGTCACCGGTGAGGCCCATGGAGAACTCGGTCATGGGGATAAGCAGGGCATTGCCGCCACCGGCCGCAGTCCCCTTGATATTCATAGTAGGGCCACCGGAAGGCTGGCGGATACAGCCCCCTACATTTATGCCCCGTTTGCCCAGGCCCTCCAGGATGCCCATGGTGGTGGTGGTCTTCCCCTCCCCCAGGGGCGTAGGGGTGATGGCGGTGACCTCAATGTACTTCCCGTCGGGCTTGTTCTTGAGGCGCTCCAGGACCTTGATGAAGTCCAGTCGACTCAACCGACCATAAGGGATAATCTCATCCTTCTGAAGACCTAGCTTCTCCCTCCAGTCATCGGGGGTAGGCATGCCAGGCTCTGCCGCCTGGGCTATCTCCCAGTCCTTCATCTTGGTAGCATCGTATGGCAAGGGTCCTCCTCTCTTCTCTAGAAGCTTAACAGTATGTCCGGTGTAGCTTGCTATATCAGGCCGGCAGCCCTTTTGGCTGCGGTCACTGTATTGGCCATGAGCATGGTGATGGTCATCGGCCCAACCCCACCGGGTACGGGTGAGATGGCCGCCGCCTTCTCTTTTACGGAATCAAAGTCCACGTCCCCCACCAGACGGTAGCCGCTCTTCTTGGTAGGGTCGTCCACCCTGTTCACCCCCACATCAATGACCACCACGCCTTCCTTCACCATGTCCGCCTTGATCATGGCGGGGCTGCCCGCAGCGGCGATAAGGATATCGGCCTGGCGGGTGATCTCCGTTAGATTGCGAGTGCCCGTATGGCACATGGTCACCGTAGCATTGGCCCCCGCTTTCTTCTGCATGAGGATGGCAGCCACAGGCTTTCCCACTATGTTGCTGCGGCCGCACACTACCACGTGTTTCCCTTCAGGGCTGTTGCCGCTGCGGATGAGCATCTGCTGGACGCCCGCCGGGGTACAGGGCATAAAGGCTGGCTCACCTATAAGGAGCTTTCCCACATTCACAGGATGAAAGCCATCCACATCCTTGTCCGGGGACATAAGATAGAGCACCTTGGTCTCGTTGATCTGCTTGGGCAAGGGAAGCTGGACCAGAATGCCATGGAACTTGGGGTCTTGATTGAGTTGCTCCACCTGCTTCAACACCTCCGCCTCGGAGGTCTCCGCAGGAAGACGGAAGGTCTCACTATAGATGCCGATCTCCTGGCAGGCCTTCTCCTTGTTGCGCACGTAGACCACCGAGGCGGGGTTCTCACCCACCAGCACTACAGCCAAACCGGGGACTATCCCCCGAGCTTTCAGCTTCCGCACCTCCTGGGCAGTCTCCTCCCGGATGGAGCTAGCTATCTGATTGCCATCTATGATCTTTGCCGTCATGACCTCCCCTTCCAAAACGGGTCCGGCACCAGGCCGGCCCACTCTTGACCTAAGCTTCGTTGCCCCCTATCTCCTTAGTTCAGGGTCGGCATCAGCCCGCAACTCTCAGCCTCGTCACAGTAGCCCAGGTTGAAGCACTTGGGCTTGAGTTCGGCGCCAAGGCGAGGCGCTACCTTTTCCACTTCTATCTTGATGAGCTCAAAGAGGTGCACTATCTCCCACTGGGCCCGGAGGCACAGCCTGAGAGAGGCCGCATGCATCAGCTCCCGGGCGTTCATGGTCATTACCAGGCGGGTCTCCACGGCATTGGGCAGGACGTAGCGGGCGTCCTCGGCGGGTATCCCCGCCGCCACCATCTCCTGGTAAAGGCCATGGCTTGCCGATATGGCCTGTTGGTACTTCTCCAGAAACCCTGGCCGTTCTGCGATGGTTAGGGGGGTAACGTACTTCAGTTCCTTCACCGGGACATAGCGCTGGCTCTGCTGGGTGTAGCTGGCCAGGCGGTGGCGCACCAACTGATGGCTGGTGGCCCGGGAGATACCCTCTATACCAAAGGTGAAGCTGGCATGCTCAAAAGGGGAAAGGTGGCCAGAGGACAGCAAGCGCTCCAGCAGGGTATTCGCCCGCTCCGGGGTCATGCTATCTGTGAGATACAAAGCGGAAGAACTGGTGGTGGAAAGCCTGGCGGCAGCAGCAATAGTGAGCTCCGGCTGTGAGGTGTATGCTATTATCCGGACTTCCATCCAATATATGCCCTTGCCAAACGGCGATTATAGCATGGGGGAAAGAGCGTGGCAAGCGCGTGTACTCGTCCAGTAGATTAGTGACACTCTGCGTCCTTTCTTTGGTGTTGCCACTGAGTGACGAATTGGTGTGGGGTGAGGTAGCCCAAAGCCTGGTGGGGGCGGAGGGTGTTGTAAGTCCGCTCCCATACCCGCAGCTCTTGGTTCAGGGCGGCCACCTCCAGCGAGAACTCCGCGACTTCATAAAACTCCTACGTATGGGTGCCACCCAGAGGGTGCCCGCCCGCTCAACGCACCCGTTGAGCTTGGAAGAGCGAGGCGGCAACACGAAGAGGCGGATGCCTCGCTGCTGGCATGCCTCTTCGAAGCCAGCCTGGAACTCACTCCCACCACCCACCTGGATACCCCGCACGGGAAAGGGCATGCGAGCTTGCAGGGCGTCCAGGAAGCCTGCGACCGTGGTGGCAGTGGCGCGGCTGTGGGCCTCTATCACATCCCAGCGGGAGACCACATCCCGGGCGGTGAGGTGCTTGAGGACCACCCCAGGCAGGGGCCTCACGTCCAGGGTGTCCACCTGCACCAGGTCCCCCCGGTGCCTGCATCGGATAGCCCCTGGGCTTGCGCACGGCATGGGGACGCAGCCACAACCGCTTGCGGGTGGAGATACCGGTGCTGGGTGGCTCCCTTAGCGCTCCACGGGCCTTCAGCCTGCTGAGAATGCGCCCTACCATGGAGACGCAGACCTGCCACCCCCTCTCTCCCAGCAGCACCGCTAGCTTGTCCTTCCCCCACCTGGGGTACTGCTCCCGCAGGTGGAGCACCGCCAGAACCAGCTCAGGGTTCCAGGTGGGCTGCCTCAGACGCCGCGGTCTATGGGACCCGCTCTCCAGGCTATCAAGCTCCCTGGGGTTCTACCGCCTTCTCCATCGGTAGAAGAGCCTGCCCTTGAGCGAAGCGAAGGGTCTGTCGGCTGTTGCCAAAGTGCCGGCAGGTGAGGGCGGCATTGTGCCCCAGATCTCGATAGAAGTCCATCCACTGTAGCCTCAGCCTGGCTCCCTTGCTCAACTCTACCCCTATCCGGGCCAGACGACGAGATCCACAAACTGCCCCATTTATGATTCGCATGGTGACTCTTTACCAGTGTCACTAATCATTATGAACGAGCGCAGTCACGGGGTAGCCCTTGGGGAAGTAGGCCACCGCCTGGTGCAGGGAAAAGGGGCTATTTGTCTGGCGGTGAAGGAGGTAGGCACCTCCTTCCAGCCACTTCTGACCGCTAGACAGCGCCCGAAGCAGCCGCTGCGGCGTCATCCGCTGGTAGCCCTCCGCCGGCCACCACAGGTAGAGGAAGCGCACCCTGGGACCAAACTGGTCCAAATAGGGCTGGAGCGCGCCCTCGTTAGCTACGTCCGCCAGCACAACGGCCCCCTCCTTGGGTGCCTGCATCCCAGAAATGGTAGCGTACTCCACGTTCTTGTAGCGGCGCAAGTACCATACCAGACCCCAATATATGTCCCTGTCCACCACCAGGGGAAGGTCGTAGCCCCTCCCCGTCTGCCGGGCCACCGCCTCCACGGACCCCATAATGGGGGGCACATCGTTGGAGCCCTGGGCATAGGTGATCATCTCCACGGGGACATCCCCCTGTCGCAGGCTGGACTGCCAGCCTGCCCGCA
>JACPQK010000050.1 GCA_016190535.1 Chloroflexota bacterium
CCCGTAGCCTGTCGCTGGGGAGGGCCGCCAGCACGGCCGCCACCACCGTGGGGATGACTACCAGAAGGGTGAGCAGGGGCAAAACTTACTCCTTATATCAGCAAGGTAATTACCAGGCCCAGCACCACAATGGCTCCGGCCATGGCCATGCCATAGTTGTAGAGCCTGCCTGTCTCGTGGTAGCGCAAGCGTCGGCCTATTTGGACCGTTATACCGCCGCTCCCGTTGACCCCGGTGTCGTTGACCACTACTCGATCGAACAGGGCCACTAGGCCGGAGAAGACCAGCACTACCCGGTCAATGGCCCACTGGTAGGCATCGTCCAGGTAGTACTTGCGCCGGGCCAGGGAGGCTACAGGCTCGAAGATGCTGGCTAGCGCCCATCCGCGCTGGTAGGTTCCCCAGGCGATAAGGAAACCCATAGCTACCACGGCCACCGAGGACACCAGCAGCCACCCTACCGGATGGAAGGCCTCGGCCTCCTCCCAGAACAGGAACTGGCCGATGCCCCCTCCCGTGCCGGGCAGGTAGAAAGCGGCCACCCCCGCCGTAGCTGCCAGCAGGGCCAGGACAGCCATGGGCAGCGTCATCTGCCAGGGGGACTCGTGGGCATGGACCTCGCTGCGGCTCTTCCCCAGGAAGACCAGGAAGACCAGCCGGGCCATGTAGAGGGCGCTGAGGAGGGCCAGCACCAGGGTGCCTCCGAAGACCAGCAGACCCTGGTCTCGGTAGACCGCGGCGAGCACCTCGTCCTTGCTGAAGAAGCCGCCCAGGGGGGGCACTCCCGCCAGGCTCAGGGCACCCACGATAAACAGGGTGGAGGTCAAAGGCATCTTGCGCCACAGGCCCCCCATGTCCCGGATGTCCGTCTTGCCCGTGCCGTGGGCGATGCTCCCCGCCCCCAGGAAGAGGAGGGCCTTGGCAAAGGCGTGGGTCATCAGGTGGTACATCCCCCCGGTGTAGCCCAGGGTGCCCAGCCCCAGCATCATGAAGCCCAGGTGGCTGATGGTGGAGTAGGCCAGCACCCGCTTCATGTCGGTCATCACCAGGGCCATGGTGGCCGCCAGCAGGGCGGTGAACAGCCCCAGCAGGGCCACCACCTCCAGGGCACCGGGCGCGGCGGCGAAGAGGGGGAAGGCCCTGGCTACCAAATAGACCCCCGCCACCACCATGGTGGCGGCGTGGATCAGGGCGCTCACCGGGGTAGGGCCCTCCATGGCGTCGGGGAGCCAGACATGGAGGGGGAACTGGGCGCTCTTGCCGATGGCCCCGGCGAAGAGCAGCAGGGCGGCGGCCGTCAGGGTCCCCGAGGAGATCTCCCCCGCCTCCACGGCGTGGAAAATGGCCTGCATGTCGAAGGTGCCGGTAGCCTTGAACAGCACCAGGATGCCGATGAGCAGGCCCACGTCCCCCAGCCGGGTGGTAACGAAGGCCTTCTTGGCCGCCTCCGCCGCCGAGCGCTTCTCATACCAGAAGCCGATGAGCAGGTAGGAGCACAGCCCTACCAGCTCCCAGGTGATGTAGAGCAGAAGTAAGTTGTCCGCCAGCACCAGCCCCAGCATGGAAGCGGCGAACAGCGATTGTACCGCGAAGTACCAGGAGAAGCGAGGCTCCTTCTCCATGTACTTCAGGGAGTAGACCTGGACCCCTAAAGCCACCAGGCTCACGATGCCCAGCATGAACACCGACAGGGGGTCTATGGTCATGCCCAGGACTAGCCGGGTGCCCCCGGCATGGAACCAGCTTATGGAGAAGTGGCCAACACCCCGCTCCAGGAAGTTGGCCCCTACTCGCCAGAAGAGGAGGAAGACCAGCCCTATAGCGAGAATAGAGATGTAGGCCCCACGCCCCGGAAGCCGTCTCCCCCACAAGGCCACCACCGGGAAGGCGGCCAGGGGCGCTGCCGCAGCTAGCCAGGCCCACTCCATCAAGGCTTCACCATTTCAGCAGATCTACCTCGTCCACGTTTACCGTGGCCCGGTTGCGGTAGAGGCGGATGATGATGGCCAGGGCCAGGCCCACCTCGGCGGCGGCCACGGTGATGACGAACACGGCAAATACCAGGCCGGTAAACTCCCCGGGCGACAGGTAGCGGGCAAAGGCCACCAGGTTGATGTTGACGGCGTTGAGCATAAGCTCGATAGACATCAGGATGAGCACGGCGTTGCGCCGGGCCAGCACCCCGTAGGTCCCGATGGAGAAGAGGACAGCGCTGAGCGCCAGGTAGGCCGATACCGGGATCATTCCTCTCCTCCCGGACGGGAGATGACCACCGCTCCCAGCAGCGCCACCAGCAGTATCAGGGAGGCCAGCTCGAAGGGCACTGCCCACTGCTGGAACAGGGCCAGCCCCCACTGGGAGAAGCCCACCGGCTCTCCTGCTACTGGGGAGCTGGGCCAGGAGGTAGTCAACACTACCCCCAGGAGCAGCGCCAGCAGGGCCAGGGAAATGACCAGGGCTATGGGTTTCTGGGGGTGGTCCAGGGAGAGCGCGGAGCCGCGCATCCGGGTGAGCATCAGGGCGAAGAGCAGCACCAGGGTAATGGCCCCGCCGTAGATGAGCACCTGGGCCAGGGCCAGGAACTCGGCGTAGAGGAGGAGGAACAGCCCGGCCACGCCCAGCAGGGCCAGCAGCAGGGAGAGGGCGCTGCGCACCACGTTCCGAGAGAGCACTGTCCCCAGGGCACCCGCCACCGTGGCCCCCGCCAGGATGCCGAAGCCCAGCCAGGCTAGCACGGATTGTTTACCTGTGTAGCGTCCTGGTGGGCAAGTTGCACTACCAGGACCTGGCGGTCAGTAGTGGGGGGGCACCATTCCCTGGACATCTCGATGGCTGTAAAGTTGCACACCTCTACGCAGATAGCGCACTGGGTGCATCTCCCCAGGTCCACCTCGAAGGTGTCCACGGTCTTGCGCCGGGGGCTCTTCCCCTGGGCATGTAGGGGATTATCCCTCATGGTGACCTTGATGGCCTGGGTGAGGCACTGCCGGGCGCAGATGCCACAGCCGACACACAGCAATTCGCCCGTGTCGGAGTCTGCCAACAGGCGGGGGAAACCCCGCCGCCGGGGGGACACCGGCAGCCGCTCCCGGGGGTACTGCACCGTCACCGGCCGACGCAGCATGGTCTGGAAGGTTGTAGCCAGCGCCCGGAACACGCCAATCATGCTTTGCTCTCCACCTGGGCCAGGCCCAGCCCCGAGGGCACCCTCCTCCGGGTCAGGGAGTGGCCCCACATCCGGTAGAGAGGGGCCAGGGCTATCCCTAGCAGGGCCAGGGAGGCCAGGGAGAGCGCCCAGCCGGGCCAGGAGAAGTATAGGAAGGTGGCTATCAGAAGGACATTGGCCAAGGCCAGGGGGATCAGGTAGCGCCAGGCCAGGGCCATGAGCTGGTCTATGCGCAGGCGGGGCAGGGTGGCCCGTAGCCAGATGATGAAGAAGACCAGGGCGTAGGTCTTCAGCAGGAACCAGGCCACGGGGGGCAAGAGGGGCCCCTTCCAGCCGCCCAGGAAAAGCAGGGTGATGAGGGCGGAGATGGCGAACAGGTTGATATACTCTGCCAGGAAGAAGAGCGCCCACCGTATCCCGCTATATTCCACAAAAGGCCCGCCCACGATCTCCGTATCGGCGTGGAAGATGTCGAAGGGGTTCCTGCCTATCTCGGCCAGGCCAGCCACCAGGAACAGGGCGAAGCCCAGGGGCTGCAATAGCAAATAGGGCCAGGGCCGCTGAGCCTCCACCACGTCCCCCAGGCTCAGGGACTGGGCCAGCATCACCACGCCCAGCAGGGCCAGCACCAGGGGCAGCTCGTAGCTTACCATCTGGGCGGCGGAGCGGGCGGCCCCCAGCAGGGCATACTTGTTGTTGGAGCTCCACCCAGCCATGACCATGCCCACCACGCTCAGCCCCGATATAGCCACGATGTAGAAAGCTCCCAGGCGCATGTCCTGGACCACCAGCCCCCGGGCTACGGGTATGGTCACCCAGGCCAGGATGGCCGGCAGGGTGGCTACCGCCGGGGCCAGGTGGTAGACCCAGGTGTCGGCCCCCTGGGGACGCAGCCCTTCCTTCAGCAGTAGCTTGAGGGCGTCTGCCACGGACTGGAGGATGCCATAGGGGGCGGTGCGCATGGGTCCCATCCTCATCTGGATGCGGCCCAGCAGCTTGCGCTCCAGCCAGACGAGAAAGAGCACTGTCAGGGTGAGGAGGAGGATCATGCTGACCGTACGGAGGGCTAGCTCCAGGGGCCAGCTCACCGGTCCACCTCCCCCAGCACGATGTCCAGGGAGCCCAGCACCAGGACGCAGTCGGCTATGTAGCAGCCCACCAGGAGGCGCTCCAGGGCCATCAGGTTACAGAAGGAGGGTGCCCTCACCTTGATGCGGTAAGGGCGGTCGCTCCCCCGGCTCACCAGGTAAACACCGAAGTCCCCGCGGGGGTTCTCCGCCCTGCAATAGACCTCTCCACTGGGGGGCCGGAAGTTCTTGGGGATATCCGCCATCACCGGCCCCTCGGGCATCCTCTCCAGGCACTGCTCCAGGATGCGCAGGGACTGGCGCATCTCCTCCATGCGGATGTAGTAGCGGTCCCAGGTGTCCCCGGTGTGGCCCAGAGGGACGGCGAAGTCCAGCTCGGGATAGATAGAGTAGGGCTCGGTGCGCCGCACATCCTCGGCCACCCCACAGGCGCGCAAGTTGGGGCCACTCATGCCGTAGCCGATAGCCTCCTTTGCCGAAATGGGGGCCATCCCCTGGGTACGGGCCAGCATAACCTCGTTGCGGGTGAGCAGGGCGTGGCACTCCTCGATACCCTGGCGCAGCCGGGGCAGGAGTCTGCCCAGCCGCTCCGGGAAGTCTTCCGGCAGGTCTTCCTTGACGCCTCCCATCCGGATGTAGTTGGGCATCATGCGCACGCCGCTTACCGATTCCAGGAGCTGCTGGATGTTCTCCCGCTCCCGGAAGGCGTAGAGGAAGGGGGTAGTCACGCCGGCATCCCCGCCAAAGGACCCGTAGAACATCATGTGGCTGGTAATGCGGGTGAGCTCGCAGAGGATGACCCGGATGAACTCAGCCCGGCGCGGAGGCTGGAGGCCCGCCAGCTTCTCCAGGGCCAGGGCCAGGCCCAGCTCGTTGTTGTAGTCAGCGAGGTAGTCCATGCGGTCGAAGAGGGGCACAATCTGGCGGTAGGTGAGGTTCTCGCAGAGCTTCTCCACACCCCGGTGCAGGTAGCCGATGACTGGCTCCACGCCCACGATGCGTTCGCCGTCCAGGATAAGCACCATGCGGAACACCCCGTGGGTGCTGGGGTGCTGGGGCCCCATGTTCACCATCATATTTACTGTGTCCAGGCGGTCGATCACTGGTCCGCCTCCTCCGGCCCGGACAGGGGGAAGCTCTTGAGGAGGGGGTGGCCTGGAAAGCCCTCCCAGAGCAGCAGGGGCTTGAGCCTGGGGTGGCCATCGAAGGATACACCGAAAAGATCGTAGGCTTCCCGCTCGTGCCAGTCGGCCCCGGGCCAGATCGAGGTTACTGAGGCGATGGCGGGCCTCTGGGTGGGCAGAAGGGCCTTGAGCACCATCTTGTAACGGTGCTGGGTGGAGTAGAGATGGTAGACCACCTGGAGCTGTTCCCCCAGGTCCACTATGGTGAGGCAGCGGAGGTAGTCAATGGCCAGCTCGGGTTCATCCCTGGCGCGCTGGCAGGCAGCTTTAACCGCCTCTGGGGATAAGGTGATCACTAGCTCGTCTAGGATAAACTCCGGTTCGGGGTTGAAAGAGGCGAGGCATCTCTCAACCCTCTCCACAAGGGCCTGTTGCTTATCCGCCAGCGCCCCGCCTTCCATCCCTTCTCGCATGTTCCATGATCTTGTCTTGTAGTCGCATAATGGCGTCCATCAGGGCTTCGGGTCGGGGCGGGCAGCCGGGCAGATAGATGTCCACGGGGAGCACCCTGTCCACGCCCTTCACCACCGAGTAGCTGCGGGCGAAGGGGCCGCCCGATACGGCGCAGGACCCCATGGCGATGACCCACTTGGGCTCGGGCATCTGCTCGTAGAGGAGCCTCAGGGTGGGGACCATCTTTTTCACTACGGTGCCAGCCACAATCATTACGTCGCACTGGCGAGGGGAGGGCCACAGGACCACCCCGAAGCGGTCCATATCATGGTGGGCCATGTGGGAGCTGATCATCTCGATGGCACAGCAGGCCAGCCCAAACTGGAGGGGCCACAGGGAGGACTTGCGGGCCAGGGCGAAGAGGACATCGGCCCTGGTGGTGAGTACGCGGGGGAGCACCCTCTGATAGAGGGGGGCACCTTGCCCACCGGTCCCGCCACTGCCCCTGGGAAGAGCCTCAAAGGGAGGCCCCGGGGGGATGACATAGGGCACTTGTCTACTGTCTATTGCCATTTGAGAGCTCCCTTCTTCAGCCCGTAGACCAGGGCAAAGCCGAGGACTGCGATGAAGAGCACCATCTCCAGGAACACGGCAGGGCCAGCGCCCAGGAAGACCAGGGCCCAGGGGAAGAGGAAGACCAGCTCTACGTCAAAGACCAGGAAGAAGATGGCGAAGAGGTAGTAACGGAGGTGGCTCTGGCTCCAGAAGCGGCCCTGGGGGAGCATCCCGCACTCGTAGGGAATGGATTTTTCGGCAGAGGGCCTTCTGGTGGAAAGGATGTGAGATAACAGGTAAGATAAAAACACTACCCCTAGACTCGCCAGCCCGGCTATGGCAACCGCCGCGTAGTCTAGGGTGTAATCAACCACCTACGTGCACTATCCCCCGGCCCTACCGCAACCCATGTCGCTATTTACTTGGGCCAACATGGCCCACAAGGGCCATGCCGAAGTTTAGCGCAAATCGGCGCTCAGTGTCAAGTTATTTGTGTTGATGGTCTATGATTATGACACCCGTTCATGGTTCAGGGAGACTGTCAGTCTATGAGAGGACAGACGTCGAGCCAGAAAGGGGAAGCCAGGCTAGTGGGCCATCCCTGAAAAAAGTTGCACAAGCTCAGCCCCACGACATATCCCCCCATCCCCTCGCCTTGCTCAGGGCAAGCTCTAACCTTCCCCCGCAAGGGGGGAAAGGATGTGTCCTCCCTCTCAACGGGGGAGGATGAAGGTGGGGGTACGAGTGGAAGAGGCAATGTAACGAACTTCCGGGACGGGACACCAGTGGGCCAATTGCTGTTCTTGGGTTGACATAAAAGGATTGACAGGTCGCGATGAAGTATGGTAAAGTAAATAATGCCACTGGAGAGAAAGCGCCGCTACTTCGGTTAAGGCGTCAACGATCCAGTGGCCTTATTTTATCCCCCAGGCCCAGAGCTGGCCCTGAAGCGGTAGCCTATGTTGCGCAGCGTCTCGATAAAGAGGTGCGAGGCATCCTCCAGCTTGCTGCGCAGCCGCCGAATGTGGACATCCACTGTCCGGGTCCCTCCAAAGTAGTCGTACCCCCACACCCGGTCCAGCAGCGTCTCCCGGCTGAACACCCTTTCCGGGTTATTGGCCAGAAACAGGAGCAGTTGGTACTCCCGGTAGGTGAGGTCTACCGGCCTCCCCGCCACCGTCACTTCATACCTCTCTGGATCGATAGCCAGGTCCCCGATGCGGATGGTCTGGCCGGCGCCCCTGGCGCCCCGTTGGCGGGCCAAGCGTTGCACCCGGGCCACCAGTTCAGGGGTAGGGACAGGCCGCACGGCGAAGTCGTCGAAGCTGGCATCCTGGGTAATCTCCTGCCCCACCGTGGCCACAGCCAGCAGGGCCAGGACAGTTATCCCCTTCTCTCTGGTAAAGGAGAGCAGGCGCTTGGTACCCTGGTGAGAAGGCGGGAAGGCCTCCGCATCCAGAAGGACCAACTCGTAGGCCCTGTGCTCCAGCTTATCGCAGGCTATTTCAGGGTCTTGGGCCGTGCTGGTGGATAAGCCATGCTGCCCCAGGTCCCGCGCCAGTTCTTCAGCCTCCCTGTCGGGGACTACTATGAGTAAATGTACCAATTCAGTCACCTGTCCTGTGCCCCATTCTACCATATGGCTTGCGTTTGCTAATCGGGGACTTGCCAGCCTCAGCTATGAGCGCGGCCCTTTGAGGCTAGGATAGGCCTGCCAATACCTCTTTAGATCCCTGCCACTCCAAGAAGAGCAGAAACCGCTCAAAGCCCTGGGGATCCCCTGGGAAGGAGAAGACCTGACTATAGCTGTCTTCCTGTACGTCATGCACACGGGCATGGGGCCGATGCTTGCCTACATCAATGCCTACATGATAACGCGCCAACCTGTTCCCCTTTCTCTTGTGTGTTTACTGAAGTACCCCAGGGAAGCCATCTCACCTGCCACCAGGCACGCCTGGATCAGGAGTCTCCTAAAAAGGGGCCACCATATTTCTCATCAGGGGTCAGGGGGGAGCCCCATTCAAGCTCAAGAGGTACACTGTCCCCAGCCGAAGGATAGAGGTCTCCCGGGGCTTACCCATCTTACAACCAACTTCAATATACGCGCCGAAGGGTGAGTGGCCATTTTCTGAGCAGGACGCTAGGAGGTCTTCCTGCGGCGGCGGGGTCTGGCCGGTGCATCGGCTTTGGGGCTGGTGGAGGCAGTGCTCTCGGTGGGCAACTGCCGATAGGGCCCCTTCTCCGGCACTTTTACGTAGTAGTCCAACTTGGAGGCGAAGACTGAGATGAGCTTCTCCCCAAAGGTGCCGCAGCGGGGACATTGGGCCGGGTCATGGGCCTGGGAGAAGGAGCGGGATAGCTCGAACTCGGCCCGGCATTGAGGACAGAAGTATTCGTAGATGGGCATAGGCTACCACCTCCGAACAACCTGGTATCGCCCTGAGAGCATTATACTCGGAGCACGGTCTAGCTGTATTTGCACCAGCACTGGGCTAAACGTTCTCCCCCTGGTAACGGCCCCGGTAGCCCTCCGGCGAAGGGCCGCTGACCGAAAAGAAGACCAGTTGCATCACCCGGCTATCCCTGGCCAGGCGAAAGCCATAGGGATGGTACACCATCATGAGGGACTGGGAGCGTCCGGAGTAGCCGGCATCCCATACCGCCGTGTGCAGGGCTACCCCGCAGCGCAACAGGGTAGAGCGGGTGCGGCCCAGGGCCATGATGTCCTTGGGGAGATGCACCACCTCGTTGAAGGTGACCAAATAGGGCCCTGGCATCAGCTCCAGTACCCCCAGACCGTCGAAGGTCAGGGGTGAAAGGCTGGAGAGCACCCTCTGCGTTGGGCTCAGGCGGCCCGGGCCAGAAAACAAGGCCACCTCCCGCACCGTTAGGTCAATGCCGTTGGGCTGGACCTGCTCCTGGGGGCTGTTCAGCCCCTCCACTAGAGGGGGCACCGCTGTCAGCAGATGGAGCAGGGCCTCTCGGCCCAGGGCTCCGCCAGGGGGTATGTCAGCGCTATCTTCCATGTAGACGGGTCAATTATACAGGTTGTTCGGACTGGCCGTTTTGTCAGCCTGGGGACGGGGGGACATTGGGCCGAGGTGAGGACACCTAAACCTACTTCTACACGGTAAACGGCTCTACTGTTCCAAGAATACTTGACAATGGTTGTATAATTACTCTATTCAGAGGAGGGAGGTGAGTATGTCTCTGGATGATGGGCGCAATCTTATGCAGGGGATCATGATCTTAGTCTTTGCTGCTATAGCGCTGTGGATTAGTCTGCCTGTGGGACTGGGCTTGGTGGGGTTCATAGGCGTCATGAAGCTTCAGCAGACGTTCACTGACTGGTGTCCTTCTGACCTTTTCCTCAAGCCCATGGGCCTCAAGCGCCAGGCAAAGGCCAAGCAGTAGCCAAGGTGTAGGGAGGCGAACTCCGCTTTTTTAATTACGCAGACCCACACCCCGGAGCGCTGCCCCAAAAATACAGGAGGCTCAAAAACCCTCTATAATGCCAAGGTCAGGGGCTAACGCTGAAGGCTATGTACGGTGCCTTTCACGACCACGTGGTCTACTACGTGGTGGAGGCCGACAGCCTGAGCGCCGTGCACAAATTCCTGGACCCCGGCTGGACCAAGTGCAAGGCCAACATCACTCCGGTGTCTGAAGAGCCTATTACTCGGCCCGCGCGTTCCC
Source organism: Chloroflexota bacterium (assembly GCA_016190535.1). Next base: position 10,083 of record JACPQK010000050.1, read on the forward strand.
AATAGGTCGGCTGAATAGGACGGACGTTTCTCTAGAGGGCCTGCTTTCCGGCCGTGAGAGGGGTTGGCCCTAGGCGACCCTTCGCCTCCTCTGGAGCTGGGTGATCCGGGCGCGGATGGCCTGGGCGGCTGCCCCTGGTGTGGGGCTTTTCAGAAGGTCTGCGGCGAGTCTGCTGTCGCCTATGACATCCCGCACCCAGTTGGCAAAATCGTTACGGCCCTGCCCCGTGTGGTGCTGCCATGCGTCGGGACTCAAGTTGGGCAGGGCGCTCTCCAGCTCCTGGATGTTGCCGAGCACCCGGCCATCCTGGCACCAGAACCGCTTCTCCTGGGGCACGTCCGCCAGGAGCCGGAACACGTCCGGCTGAGCGCGTCTTACCATCTCGATGATACCTCCCCGGCCTGCCGGCTCCACGCGGGGCCAGGCTCAGGCCGCCACTTCCACCAGTATGCTAACGCAAGGGAGGTGCGCTCTGCAATACGGGCCCGGCGGGCTGCGGAGTCCCTCGCCTCCTGCTGGGGATGACGTTTTACCTACTTCTTGGGTTGCGGCTTGGCAGGCTGAGAAGGCTTACCCTTGGTAGCCATAATCTATCACCTCCTTTTGCGCGGTCATACTGGCAGCTTGTTCGGGTGTTCCCCCAAAAAGCCGCCACCCATAGAGGGGTGGCGGACTCCGACGGCGAGGACTCCATAAAGGAGGTAAGGGATCAGGGGTTCTGGGGCGTTTCATTGATGCGGGCTAGGGCTTGCGGACGCTGCCTGCCCGGCGGGGGCCAGGTGAACGAGGCCATCCCGGAAGATGTGCCCCTCGTAGAGGACCAGCTCCCGGTGCTGGTCCAGAGTGCCGTAGTCGCCTATCCTCAGTCCCTTTGCCCTGGCCTCCGCCTGGTCATAGACCCGGAGAAAGCGCACCGGCGCTCCCGCGAAAGTGCCGCCCCGCCCCACGTACCCCAGGCCAGCCAGTTGCTCTGGAGTGAGGGAGAACTTCTCCCGCAAACGGCTAGCCAGCTCCGTGGGCAGCTGCTGTTCCTGGCGGCGCCCGCTTAGAGCCTGTAGGGGCATCCATTTCCATAGCCTGCTGGCCATTTCTACCTCCTGTTGCCTGAAGGCGATTTCATGATAAGATTGACATGAATGATTATAGTGCTACAATACAGGTTGTCAAGGGGTCGAGGAGGTAATTTCAGTAGTATGCCCGGGTGGACCTTAATAACAAACCATGGAGCGGTCTTGAGCTATATAGCGCATCATCCGCAGATCACCGCCCGGGAGCTCGCCGCCCAGGCCGGGATTACAGAGCGGGCAGTGCTCAGGATCATCAGGGACCTGGAGGCCGAGGGCTACCTCACGCGTCGCCGCGTGGGGCGGCGCAACGTTTACCAGGTCAACCATGAGATGCCCTTTCGCCGTCGAGATCTGCACGACAGGGAAGTCAAGGAGCTCTTAGAGGTGCTGGCCCCTCGGCCTGCCAGCAACGCGCCCGAACAGGAGCGCGCCACAGCCGCTGACTAGCGGAGCACTCCCAGCCAGTACTCGGCGCCCAGGATCAGGGCAGCCAGGGCCAGGCTGGCGGCGGTCACCACCACCCCCACCTTGAGGAACTCCATAAATCTAACCGATACGCCCCTGCGGGCGGCACTCTCCACCACTATGATGTTGGCCACCGCTCCAATGAGGGTAAGGTTGCCCCCCAGGGTGGAACCCGCTGCCAGGGCGATCCACAACAGGTGGCCAGGGACCTGTTCCAGCGCAGGGATTACCAGCATCACCAGAGGGACGTTGCTCACTATCTGGGAAGCCCCGGCGCTGAAGGCGAGCAAGCTAGCCACTCCCCTGA
>JACPQK010000054.1 GCA_016190535.1 Chloroflexota bacterium
ACTCCGGTGCCCGCCGCAACCTCTACCGGTGGAGAGGCCGGCCCCGCCCCCAGGGTGCCCCTGGCGGTGATAGCCGGGCTGGCCACAGCGGGGGTGGTGCTGCTGGGGTTTGCAGGGGTGGCGCTGCTCCTCCTCCGCCGTATTTAGCAAGGTGCTGAAAAAACCCCTCGACCATCCCGCTTGTATCTTATACCCAGCAGGGAAAGGCCGACTATCACCCCGCGGGTGAATGTGCCCAAAGCGCAATCGCTAATTTGGGGTGCTGACAAGCTCAGGTGCAGGCAGGCTCTTGACACTGGCAAGATGGCGGACAATAATGTGCCTATTTTAGTGAGAGGAGGCAACCATGGATACCTGGACGGTTATACTGCGGACCCTGCACATTGTCTTTGGTGTACTGCTTGTAGGCAACATTTTCTTTCTCACCCTCTTCCTGGAGCCGCGGCTGAAGCGGCTGGGGCCTGGCCTCCAGAACCCGGTAATGGGGGCGCTGATGCCCATCGTGACACCCGTCCAGATGGGCAGCTACGTCATCGTCCTGGTGAGTGGGATTATCATGACTCTTGATGCGCGCGGCGTGTGGTGGCAGAGTCTGGGCACTTTCTTGGACCGGGGATGGGGCTGGGCTATCCTTATCGGAATCCTGGCCACCATCGTTGCCGGCATAGTGGGTTTCGGCCTCGTCACGCCCGCGGCGGCCCGCCTGGGTAAAATAGCCAGTGGCCTTAAGGGTCCCCCCAGCCCGGACCAGGCCCGGCAAATGGGGCAGCTCGCCGAGCGCATAAGCTCCCTGAGCCGTATCAACGTCGTCCTAGGCATTGTTATTCTGGCTACCATGGCCGCGGCCCGGTACGTCTAGTACCTACTGGCAGAAAAGAGCGTTATGAACAACCGCTCATGGTGCGCCTGTCGAACCATGAGCGGTTCACCCTCCGATAAGCTCAGGGCTCGTGTGGGTGCAGGCCGACAGGTCGGCCTGCCGGGGGTCTGGGGGGTCCAGATAGTCTTCCTTCCCCCTTCCAGGGAAGAGCTTGCCCTGAACGCAGTGAAGGGAAGGGGGACAAAGGGGGATGGCTCGGTGGGTTGAGAACGGCGCTGTCTGTGTCCATGATAACGCTGTTTTTTGGAAGCAAGCACTAGGTTCCTCCCCCTCGGCTGTCCTCTGAGGATAGAGGGGGACGAGAGGCTAGCCAGAGACAAGAGGCCCGCCCGTCAGGCGGCCTTCTTGGCCTTGCTCCTCCTCACGTGGCCCGCAATTTGGAGCAGTTCCTTCTTGAAGCGCTCGAAGTCCAACTGGCCGGCCTGGAAGTAGCTGCTGAAGCCGGCAGTGAGCTTCGCCAGCAAGCTGGACTCTTTGACTTCCTCCTCGGTAGCGCCAAACAGCCTGGCCATCTCCCCGTGATAGGCAGAACAGTAACGGCAATGCAGGGTTCCGGCTACGGCCAGCCCGATAAGCTCCTTGTACTTGTGGGGGATGGCGGTGTCAGCCAGCTCCAGGGACTTGATCAGGCCCCAGTCATGCTGGAGCTCCCCCTCGGGAAGGGCGCTGAGCCATTCGGGCACCAGGCCGAAGAGACCTTTGACCTCGGACAGCACCTCGTCCCTGGTCAGGTAGGCCTTCCTCTGGGGAGCCTTCATCAGGGGGACCTCACTGGGGACCTGGGCCAGCCTTTGGCCCAACTGGCTCACCAGAGAGAGGTAGTGGAAATAGACCCGCTCCTCCGCAATGAGGCCCTCCTTGTTGAACTCGTAGGCCGTCATGCCGCTCACTGCAACCCTATTCCCTGTAGGCGCAATGGGGCCATAGGGCGTTTCGAAGGTCCCGGTATGGGTGCCCGCGAAGTTCCATTCCACGAAGCCGAACTCCCCGCCCCAGGCCGGGTGGTGGAGCTTCAGCGAGACGTCGGCATGGCTCGCCCTCCAGGAGACATCGGAGAAGGCATCCAGGAGCCTTTGCCGGCTCTTGACAATGGCATCCCTGCCCTGGACCTCACCCCAGGGCGGTAATGCTCGAACTGCACCCTCCGCGTAGAAGCTACCCACTGTGGCCATATCTCTGCGGGTGAACGCCTCATCAAGACGGGAGATGTACCTGGCGAATTCCTCTGGTGTCATGGGCCCCCTCCTCGTTAAGTTTCAGACTAGACGACTAAGGAAGACACCCCCCTGCATTCTGGACAGGCCTGACTAACGACGTGATAACTAAAGTCTAGGGAATCCCTGCCCGGTTAGTCAAGCGATTTAGAAAACGTTTATACTTGTCGCCCAACGCCTGGGAGACGAAGGTGGTCAGGGCTGAGGTGGGGCCGGGGTGCAGAGGACGACCTGGGAGGAGCGGTCGCTGTGGTACTCGTAGGTCTGACCTGTGGCGGAGAGCAGGATACGGTATCCTGGTGTGATCACCTGGGCATAGGCCATGCCCGGCTGGGGGCAGCCCAGGCTGGTGTCAGGCCAGTCCACTGCCTCCACACCTGCCAGAGAGACCTGAGTAGCGCTGATGCCTAAGCGTCGGGCCAGGTCGGCCATGGCGATGACCACCTGGTCTGAGGAGCCCGGGGGGACCACACGGGTGCCCAGAGGGGGAGTAGGGGTGGAGCCCCCACTACATCCCGAGAATAGCAGTAGGGCAACCAGGAGCAGGCCCCAGCGTTGCGGCCTCAAGGCAGCGAGATCCCGGCAGTGCCCCATTTCTCTGCGTGGGCCTGCTTAAGCAGGTTGAACTTTTCCTGGTAGCCGGGCAGGTTCAAGACATCGGTGATCATGACCAGAGCATCCTCGCCATTGTCCGTATAGTAGGCACGGCGCACTCCGTTGGCATTAAAGCCATACTTCTCGTAGAGGGCCTGGGCAGTGCGATTGGACACCCGGGTCTCCAGCACCATGTATCGGCTGTTCATGGCCGTGGCCATCTCCAAGGAGGCGATAAGAAGGAGCTCGCCAATACCCCGGCGCTGGTAGCTGGCCCTCACCGCCAGGCCCGTGAGGTGGGCCTCGTCCCAGGCGAACCACAGGCCAGCATAGCCCACCACGAAATCGGCGTTTACCACCTGGGGTGGATGCTCGAGCGTGGCCTGTCGCCGCACCCTCGCCAGCCAGCGGGCAAGGCCTTCCGTACGGGGGGCGTAGGGCACCGTGCTTCCCCGCTGCCAGGCTACCAGGTATCGGGCCCAATCGTTGTTCAACTCTCGCTTAAAGGGGGGAGGGGGCCACATGGTAGGAAAGGCCTCCCGGTCCACCTCGGTGACCTGGGGCACATCCTCCAGACGCATGGGCCTGACCGCGTAAGGCATTACCGTGGAGGCTACATGTTTCATAGCCCTTCGTCTCTATTGCCATTATTCTAACATAGCACCCCTAACCAGAGGCCAGGGTTTTCGTTTAGTATTTAAGATGGCATGGGATTATGGACGCTGCGGCTCCTCGGTCTTCTCCCCTGGCGGACCGTCCTGGGAAGGGCCGAAGCCACTCCTTCCGAGGAGGAGGAGCTGGTACGGCGTGCCCAGCGGGGGGACTCCGATGCCATCGCCCAGATATATGAGGAGAACGTGGCCAAGGTGTTCCGGTTTATAGCCTTCCGGGTGGGGGACAGGGTGGAGGCGGAGGACCTCACCCACGATGTCTTCCTGAGGGTGGTGCAGTCCATTGACTCCTTCCAGTGGCGAGGCACCAGCCTGAAGGCCTGGATCTTCCGCATTGCCCACAACCTGGTGGTGGACCACCTGCGCCAGCGCTCTCGGAGGCCGACAACACCCCTGGATGACGAGTTCCCCTTGCCCGCCCCGGATGACCCCGCCGCCGAGGCCGAGCTCCGCTCCACCATGTCCCAGGTGCTCCGGGCCATGAGACATCTCACTGAGGCCCAGCGGCAGGCCATCACCCTGCGCTTCGCCAGCGAGCTTTCCGTGGAGGAAGTGGCCCAGGCCATGGGCAAGAAGCCGGGGGCCATCAAGGCCCTGCAACATAGCGGCCTGGCCAGCCTGCGCCGCATCCTGGCGAGGGATGAGAAGAGAAGAAATGAAGATTGAAGATACCCTGAACCAGTGCCTGGACCTCCTGGCGGGAGGGGCCAGCCTGGAGGAATGCCTGGCTCGCTACCCGGCCCAGAGGGAGGAGCTGGAGCCTTTGCTGCGGGCCGCCCTGACCCTGCGCCGCTCCAGCACTATGCCCCTGCGTCCCGGCTTTCGGGAGGAGGGACGGGCGCGCGTCCTGGGTGCCCTGGCGGCCCTGCGTGCGCGCCGCCGTGCGCCCAACCCTGGGCAGGGCTGGGCCTGGCGGGGCGCTCTGGCCAGCTTGCTCATCGTCTTCCTCCTCGGCGGGCAGGTAGTCCGTGCCTCCGCCCAGAGCCTGCCTGGGGATACCCTCTACTCCGTGAAGCGGGCCGTGGAGCAGGTGCGGCTGACCCTGGCCCTCTCTCCGGAGGCCAGGGCCCAGGTGAGCCGGGAGTTCGCTGACCAGCGGACCCAGGAACTGGTGGCCGTGGCCCAGAAGCGAGACCTGTGGGACGACAAGGACAGGGAGTGGTTCCAGAAGCAGACAGAGAGCCTGGTGGAGCATCAGGCTAGCCGCCTCCAGGGGGTGGCGAAACTGGCGGACAAGGGTGTCTCGGAGAAAGACAAAGAGGCCATGGCCAGCAAGGTCCGGGAGGACTTCGAGCGCCAGCAGGCCAGCCTGTGGCAGCTTGTGGAACGGGCACCCGAGGCGGCCCAGCCCGCCCTCCGGGAAGCTGTAGAAAAGGCTACCGGGAGCTACCAGCGAGCCCTGGAGGCCATAACCCCTCCAGA
>JACPQK010000061.1 GCA_016190535.1 Chloroflexota bacterium
ACCGACGCCCTGGAGCCCTACCACCCGGAGAGGCTGGCCTCCCGCATCCTGGGCATGGGGGACATCCTTACTCTGGCGGAGAAGGCCCAGGAGGCGGTGGACCACAAGCAGGCCCTGGAGGCCCAACGCAAGCTGCGCACCGGTAGCTTTGACCTGGAGGACTTCCTGTCCCAACTCCGCCAGATGCGGAAAATAGGCCCGCTCGCTCAGATACTGGACATGATCCCCGGCTTCCCCGCCAAGCGCCTGGCCCTCCCCCAGGACGTGGACGAGAAGCACCTCAAACGTGTGGAGGCTATTATCCTGTCCATGACGCCAGAGGAGAGGCAGCGCCCGGAGATCATCGGTGGCAGCCGCCGCCGCCGCATCGCCCGCGGCAGTGGTAGCGCGCCCCAGGAGGTCAATCAGCTCCTCAACCAGTTCGGGCAGATGCGCAAGCTCATGAGGCAGGTGGCCTCCGGTAGGGTGCCCAAGAACCTCCTCTCCCTGTTGCGGTAGGAGGTAGAGAGAGCCTTTGGGGGCACTCCACGCTGATGGCCATCGGTCCAATATGATGACATTGCATGTCATTACTATGAAAATGCCAAGCGACACAGGTGGAACGGTACGGTCTCGTAGAGGAGGAACTCTGTGTCCTCCCCCTGGGGGGTGGGCGGGCACGGAGTCCCGCCCCTACGACGAACGAGGGCAGAGCAGGCGTTTTCCTATCTTCGTGCCGCGTCGATGCAATCGAGGCATGACAGATTCTGAGGGAGGCCCGACCCGTCGGGACGACCGGAGAATCCGTCCCCTGCCGAGTGCGCACGGGGTGATACGGATTCTTCGCTTCGCTCCGCCCAGTATGTGGTCATGGGCTGGTAGGCCCTGTACCCCCGGTAGCACCACAACGTCCCTTTTTTGAACGTCTCCGCCACCCCCGCCTTGGCAGTTAAGAGCGTAGAGCCCCTCGGGAAATATCTTTGCAATCCGCCCTGGGTGTGCCTATAATCGTCATGAGCAGGCCCGAGGCTGAGCCGTAACGATGGTACGGCTTCGGGCCAGTTTGTTGACTGGGTGCTAGCATGGCTGTCCTTCCCATACTGAAGCTGCCTGACCCTCGGCTGCGCCAGAAGGCGAAGCGGGTGCAGGCTATGGATGCTTCCCTCCAGAAGCTTATCGAGGACATGATCGACACCATGAGGGATGCCCACGGCGTTGGCCTGGCGGCTACCCAGGTGGGTGTGCCGCTACGGGTCCTGGTCATTGAGCCGCCAGAGGGGGAAATGCTGGTGCTCGTCAATCCCCAGATCATCCGCCGGGAAGGGGTAAGAGAAGTGCCCGAGGGCTGTCTCAGCCTGCCGGGGTATCAGGGGGAGGTGAAGCGTTCAATGGTGGTGCGGGCAAAGGGGCTTGATCGCCAGGGGAAAGAGGTGAGGGTAAAGGCGGACGGCCTTCTTGCCCAGGCCTTGGAGCACGAATTGGACCACCTGGATGGCAAGGTCTACGTGGACCGTCTAGAGAGTCTGGAGCATCTATACCAGGTCAGGCCGGAGCCAGCGGAGGCGGAGGCCGATGGCTGAGTTGCGCCTGGACCTGCGAGGCTACCCTGTGCTGCAGCACGTGCTGGGGCTACTGCAGGGTAAGAGAGTGGCGGCTTACATCACCGGCGGCTTTGTCCGTGACCTGTTGCTGGGGCGCTCCGTTAGGGACATTGACCTTTCCCTGGGGGCAGACCCGCGGGAGATGGCCCGCCTGACGGCGGACGCCCTCCAGGGGAGCTATGTGCTGGTCTCGGATGTGGCAGACCGGCAGGTGGGCCGCGTGGTACTGCCTGAGGTAACGCTGGACTTCACCCCCCTGCGGGGCACTATCGAGGAGGACCTGGCGCAGCGCGATTTCTCCATAGACGCCCTGGCCCTGGACCTTTCCCAATATCCCCAGGCAGCACTCGCAGACCCTTGGGGAGGCCTTGCCGATATTCGGGGGAGACAAGTGCGGGCCCTGGGCCCAGAGGTCTTCCTCGAAGACCCCGTCCGCTTGCTGCGAGGTCCGCGCCTAGTAGCTGAGCTGGACTTCTCCCTGGAGCCAGCCACTGCCTCAGCCATCCGTGAGCATGCTTCTCTGCTTACCCAAGCGTCGGCGGAACGTCTGCGGGAGGAGTTGTGCAAGCTGTTGGCTGTGCCGGAAGCTGCCCCTCATATCTTCCTGCTGGATGACTTGGGACTGCTGTCTCTCCTCTTCCCTGAGATGGAGGAGGGCCGGGGAGTAGAGCAGCCGCCAGAGCACCACTGGGATGTCTTCCGGCATTCCCTGGAGGCGGTGGCCGCCGTGGAAAGGCTGCTGGAGCGAAAAGGGCCTGCTAATGTCATTGGTGCTGTGCCCTGGAGTCCGGACCTGGAGGGCCACTTTGCCCAGGCGGTGAGCAGCGGCCACCATCGCTCGGTGCTCTTGAAGCTGGCGGCCCTGCTGCACGACATCGCCAAGCCCCAGAAGCGGATGGTGGATGAGTCCGGGCGGATGCATTTCTACGGCCATGCCCGGGAAGGGGCTATTATGGCCCAGGCCGTGATGGAGCGCCTCCGTTTCAGCGCCCGGGAGGCCCGCATGGTCTCCCAAATGGTGGAGCACCACCTGCGCCCCCGTCAGATGGTGTCCCAGGACGACCCCCTGCCCACGGCCCGAGCCATCTACCGCTATTTCCGGGACGTGGGTGACGTGGCCATAGATACCCTTTTCCTCAATCTAGCTGACCATTGGGCTAGCCGGGGCCCTGACCTGGTCCGAGAGGACTGGAGAGAGCATGCCCGTATCGTGGCCTATGTCCTGGAGCAGTGGCAGCAGCAGGCACCCGCTGTGAGTCCCCCTCGCCTGGTTACCGGCCACGACATCATGCGGGAGCTGGGCCTGGAGCCAGGTCCTCTGGTGGGGGAACTGCTGGAGGAGGTCAAGGAGGCCCAGGCTTCCGGCCAGGTAAGGACGCGCGAGGAGGCTCTGGCCTGGGCCAGGCAGCACCTGTCCCGGGCTACCCCGCTACCTGAACTAACCAAGGAGAGACAATGAGGACCCGTAATCTGCGTATTCTGCTGGGCATTGGATTCCTGTTGATTGTAGCCGTTACCACTTTGGCTATACCGAGTTGGGACCTCCGTCTGGGTGGTTGGAGATTCGACCGGAGCGGCCTCCGCCTGGGCCTGGACCTGCGGGGGGGCACCCACGTGGTGCTTCAGGCCGACCTTTCCGATATACCTGAGGGGGAGCACGCCGACGCGGTAAAAGGCGTGGTGGACATCATTGGCCGGCGGGTGGACGCCTACGGGGTCACCGAGCCTGTGATCCAGTTGATGGGCACAGACCGCATCTCGGTGCAGTTGCCTGGGGTAAGGAATGTGGACGAAGCGGTGCGCCTCATTGGTCAGACCGCCCAGTTGGACTTCCGGGAGCAGCAGTTGGACCCCGAGGGCAAGGTTGTTCTGGATGAGGAGGGGAACCCCAAGTGGGTCCCCGCTACGGGCGACCTGGATGGACAGAAAGTCCACCTTACGGGGCGCTTCCTCAAGCGCAACTCTCAAGTGTTGCTGGACCCCCAGACCACCCAGCCACGGGTGGCCTTCGAGTTCAACCGGGAGGGCGCTCGCCTCTTCGAGCAGATTACCGGGCGTTTGATTGAGAAGCCCCTGGGCATATTTCTCGATGATCAGATGGTTTCCGCTCCCATCGTGAGGGCAGTGATCAGCGAGCGGGGGGTTATTGAGAACATACCCTTGAACGAGGCCCGCACCCTGGCCATCCAGCTCAACGCGGGTGCCTTGCCCGTGCCCGTGGAGGTAGTGCAGCAGGAGGACGTAGACGCCACCCTGGGAGCCGATTCACTGCAGAAGAGCTTGCTGGCGGGCCTCATTGGGCTGGCCATGGTGCTGGTCTTCATGGTGGCCTACTATCGGGCCCCGGGGGTGCTGGCGGGCCTGGCCCTGCTGGTCTATGCCTCGCTGGTGCTGGCCGTATTCAAGCTCTGGCCGGTGACCCTCACCCTGGCGGGCATCGCCGCCTTCATCCTCTCCATTGGCATGGCCGTGGATGCCAACATCCTCATCTTCGAGCGCCTGAAGGAGGAGCTACGCGCGGGCCGTACCCTGGCGGCGGCCCTGGAGTCCGGCTTCGACCGGGCCTGGCCCTCCATTCGGGACAGCAACATCTCCACCTTTATCACCTGTGCTATCCTCTTCTGGTTTGGCAATACCTTCGGGGCAGCCTCCGTTAAGGGCTTCGCCCTTACCCTGGCCATTGGTGTGGCGGTGAGCATGTTCTCCGCCATAACCGTGAGCCGGACATTCCTGCGCTTGATAGTGGGCACTGGCCTGGGCCAGCGGCCCAACTTGTTCACCCCGTCAGCGAGGTAGGTAGATGAGAGACAAGCGGGTCTTCGACTTCGTGGGGCGCCGCTGGTGGTATTTTCTCCTTTCCGCCCTGGTACTGGTGCCAGGGCTGGTTTCTATAGCTATCCCGCCCCCCTTCCGCTGGGGCATCGAGTTTACTAGCGGCTCCACCTGGACTATGCGCTTTGAGAACCCGGTGAGCCACACCCTGCTGCGGGAGGCGCTGGCGGCCCAGGGCCATCCTGATTCCATCATCCAGGGGGCTGGGGAGAATACTTTCCTGGTGCGCACCCGTGCTCTGAGCCCTGCCCAGCGGGATGCGGAGGGCAGTCTCGTAAGACCTGCCGAGAGGGAGCAGATAGCGGAGGCCCTGGAGTCCCGGCTGGGGCCTTTCACCACGGTCAATTTCGCCTCCGTTTCTCCCGCCGTTGCCCGGGGCATTGTGAGCAAGGTCATCCTGGCCCTGGCCATGGCGGCGGTGGGCATCCTCCTCTATATCACCTATGCTTTCCGCCGGGTGCCTAACCCCTTCCGCTACGGTCTGGCTGCCGTTGTTGCCCTGGCCCACGACGTGATATTGGTGTTGGGGTTGTTCTCTATCCTGGGGAAAGTGGCCGGCATGGAGATCAACGCCATGTTCGTCACTGGCCTGCTCACGGTGGCGGGCTACAGCGTCCATGACACCATTGTGGTCTTCGACCGGATACGGGAGAATGTGCGGCGGACGGGCCTGGACCTGGCCACTACGGTGAACAACAGCCTTCTGGAGACTCTGGGGCGGTCTCTGGGCACCAGCCTCACTACCCTGTTCGTGCTCACGGCGCTGCTCCTTATCGGAGGGGTCACGCTGCAAAGCTTCCTCCTGGTCCTCATCGTCGGCATTATCAGCGGCACCTACAGCTCCATTTTTGTGGCTGCCCAGCTTCTGGTGGTCTGGGAGAACCGGGAGATGGGCCGGCTCTGGCGGTGGCTTCCTGTGTTGCGGGGTGCCACGAGGTAGGGGTTAATGGCGTGGACGGCCACCACTAGGGCGGCAGCCCTATCTGTTGCCTCCAACAGCCTGCTCATCCTGGCCAAGGTGGCCGTGGGGCTGGCCATCGGCAGTGTGGCCGTGCTGGCGGAGGCCCTGCACAGCGGCATGGACCTGCTGGCAGCCCTCATCGCTTTCTTCAGTCTGCGCATAGCCGCTCAGCCGGCCGACCGCGAGCACCCCTTCGGCCATGGCAAGGTAGAGGCCCTCAGCGGAGGCGTCGAGGCCCTGCTCATCTTTGTCGGGGCTGCCCTGGTGGTAGCGGAGGCCCTCCGCAGCCTGCGGAAGGGGCTCGAGCTAGGGGTGGTGGAGTGGGGTCTGGCGGCAATGCTCCTCTCTGTCGTGGTAAACACGGCGGTGTCCCGGCACTTGTTGCGGGTGGCCCGACGGGAGGACTCCCTGGCCCTGGAGGCCGACGGTCGCCATTTGACCACGGATGTATATACCTCCCTGGGGGTGCTGGTAGGGCTGGCCCTGGTGCGGGCCACTGGCTGGGAGGTGCTGGACCCGCTGGCGGCCCTGGGGGTAGCGGGCCTGATCCTGCGCACTGCCTACCGGCTGACCCTCAGAGCCTACCGTGACCTGGTGGATACTAAACTTCCCGAGGCGGAAGAGTCCCTCATCAGGAGCAGCATCGAGGAGCATATGGGAGAGATGGTGGGCTTCTACGACCTGCGCACCCGGAAGTCTGGCCGGGAGCGCTATATCGACTTGCACCTGGTAGTAGCCCGCCATGTCAGCGTGGAGGAAGCCCACGGGTTAGCCGACCACCTGGAGGAGGACGTCCAGGCCAAGCTCCCCTACAGCAGCGTCACCATCCACATTGAGCCCTGTACTTACCAGCCAGGCCAGTGCCCGGCCCGCTG